>JAUWRQ010000315.1 GCA_030610515.1 Candidatus Eiseniibacteriota bacterium
GCTGCCCACGATGACACCGTCAGCCACGGAAAGCACCGAGGGCAGTGACTCGACGGTCACGCCGCTGCCGACCAGTACGGTCGTTCCAGGCACCGCGCCCCTCACGCGCGCTACGTCTTCCATCGCAGCGGGAGACCCCGTGGCCCTCCCCGTCACGATGAGCGCCGACGCGAGCCCGCGCTCGACGGCGTCGCGGGCCTCCTCCTCGATGTTCCTCCGACCGAGTGGAGATGCGTGCTTCACGCCGACGTCGGCGACCACGCGAAGTCCGGGCGCCACGTCGCGCACCGCGAGCATCGTGGCCATCGCCTCGCCCTGGACGATACCCTGGTCACACACGGCCGCTCCGACGTGCACGTTCACCCGGATGAACCGGGCCCCGATAGACGCGGCCACCGCGACCGCGGAGAGCGCGTCGTTCCGGAGAACGTTCACACCCAACGGGACGTCGATGGCGTCGGCGATTCTCGCCCCGACGGCGGCCAGCCCCGCGACGGCGCCCCGCCCCGCGAAATCGCGTGCGAATGGGATGTCGCCGAAGTTCTCGAGGATGACGCCGTCGAACCCCGTCTCGGTGAGGGTTCTGGCGTCGGCCAGCGCCCTCCTGAGAACCGGGTCGATGCTCCCGCCCCATCCCGGGCTTCCGGGAAGCGGCAGCAGATGCACCACGCCCAGGAGAACCTTGGAGCGGCCGAAGACGTTTTCCGTGAATCCCATCTGTCCGCCTCCGTTGTCTGGAGCCCCCCGGACGTCACGGCCGCAGGGCGGCAGAGCCCCCCGGACGTCACGGCCGCACGAGGAGTCTCACGTGACACCCTCGTGCGGCCGCTGGGGTCTTCTCCGGGCCGGATGGTCCCGGCCTGGATCGCTCTAGCTCCTGGTAAAGGACGCCACGCGTTTCGCGTCGAGGCGCTTGACGACGGCCGTGAGTAGCTTGACCAGGCTGTCGTAGTCCTTCCTGTGAATGACCCCAACGTGCCCGTGTATGTATCGGGTCGGCACGACGAAAGTCAAACACGGAACGCCGGACTTGTTGAACTGGATGGTCCCGCTGTCGGTCCCACCCCTTGCGAGCGCAGTCAGCACGTACGGGATCTTCTCCTTCTCGGCCACGTCTATCACGAAGTCCCTGAGACGCCTGCTCGGTATGGCGCTCCCGTCGAGGACCATGATGCCGGCGCCGGACCCGAGGTCCTCGCCCGCACCATCGCAGCCGGGCGTGTCAGTCGCTATCGTAACGTCGACGGCGAAGGCGACGTCGGGATCGACGAGGCTCGCGCTCGTCCTGGCACCCCTTAGTCCGACCTCCTCCTGGACCGTTCCGACTCCGTACACCGTGTTCGGGTGGGCCTTCCCTATCTTGTGCAGAACGTCGATCACCGCGGCGACGCCGATTCGGTCGTCCCACGCCTTCGCGGCGTAGGTTTTCTTGTTGCCGAGGATCACGAAGTCCGAGATCGGAACGATCGGATCACCCGGGCGCACGCCCAGGTTCTTCTTCACGTCGAACTTGCCGGCGGCACCCACGTCGATGTACATGTCGGCGATGTCCAGGACCTTCTTCCGCTCGTCGGCCTTGAGGATGTGTGGCGCCTTAGAACCGATGACGCCCACGAACTCGCCCTTTCTCGTCTTGATCATGACCCGCTGCGAGAGGGCAACATGTCCCCACCAGCCGCCGATGGGAAGGAACTTGATGAATCCTTTCTTCGTCACGGTCCTCACCATGAAACCGATCTCGTCCATGTGGCCGGCGATCATGACACGCGGACGGTCGCTCTTGCCCTTCTTCTCCGCCACCAGACTGCCGAGGTTATCGTAGCGGACCTTGGCCACGTCCTTCACGTAGCCGGCCATGAGGTCGGCGACTTCGTCCTCGAAACCGGAGATCCCGTTGGCCTCGGTGAGCTCCCTGAACATCAGTTCCGTCTTGTCCAATACTGTGCCCTCCTTGAGGGGAACCTCGTTGACGGGCGCCCAGCCAGGGTCGACTTCGCACGCGCCTGCGTGAAAAAGGGGATGTCGGTAGTCTAGACCGACCGGGGCGCTGCGTCAAGGGCCCGCGCCCGGGCCGGTCCGCGTCGCTCCCTACCTGGTACGCATCTTGCTTTCTTTGGCGGTTGCGGGATGCACCGAGAGCATCTAGACTCACCCGGAGCGTCTACTGAAGCACCCGCTCCGAAGACATCTCGCGTACACGCAACGCTCCACGCTCCCTCGCGAGCCCCCATTGGGCCCCGGCCGGGAGCACTGTGAAAGGAAGGGTGAAGAGCGGTGACGAGACTCGCTCTCATTGGCGCAGGGGCCTGGGGACGCAACCTCCTCCGCAACATGGCCCATCTCCGCAACGCCGAGCTCCTGATATGCTGCGACAGCGACCAGGAACGCTGCGTGGCTACGCTGAACGGTTACGGTGGTATACGGGCGTCCGCGGACCCCGACGAGGTCCTCAACTCGTCCGAGATCGATGCGGTCGTGATCGCCACCCCTGCCGTCACGCACTACGACCTCGCGTCGAGAGCCATGCGCGCGGGAAAGGACGTCCTGGTCGAGAAGCCGATGACGCTCTCTCTCGCCGACGCCAAGAGCCTCGTCGAACTGGCCGAGAGCGAAGGCCGCGTTCTCATGGTGGGACATCTCCTCGAGTACCATCCCGCGGTCAACCGGATGAAGGAGCTCCTCGACAGCGGCGAGGTCGGAGACCCGTACTACCTCTACTCGGA
>JAUWRQ010000216.1 GCA_030610515.1 Candidatus Eiseniibacteriota bacterium
CAGGAGTAGCCAGCCCTGAGTGGTGCGGACCTGGATCCACTTGCCCCGGTGGCCGATCTCGAGGATCCGGGCGCCCTTGAGCGCTTTCTTGAAGCGGGCCTCCTGCAGGTTGAGGCACTTCGGCTGCAGCACCTCGATGTCCTTGATCGTCCTCCCGACGAGGTGCTTCTGTATCTCCTTGGCGCGCGATGCGACCTCGGGGAGTTCAGGCATGCTTCTCCTCCGGAAGATAGATAGCAAACTTGCAGCTCTCATCACCGCGAAGCACCGACCCCTCGCAGACGACCTTGACCGGCGCCTCCACGACCGTCTCCCACAGCGGCTTGAACCAGCCGGTCCCGCAGCTGCAGAACGTGAACGAGACGTCCTCGCCCGCGAGTATCGCGGCCTTGACGACCGGGCAGTGACACGCGGCGGCCCGCTTGACGGCCGGGTCGGTTGCCGCTTCGTGCTTCTCGCGCTCCTGCGGGTTCTTGTCGATGAAGATGACGTTCCCGGACCTTGCGGGGTCGCGGTAGTACGGCGCGCCCCCGTAGCCCGGGTCTTGAGCTATGTCCTCGATGAGCGCGTCCACGCTCCCCAGCCGCTCGTAGTCGCTCTTGAGCTTGGCAATCTGCTTCTTCGGATAGACGTGCGCGCACCCGCACATGATCTCGCGGCGTCTGTCCTCGTCGTCGACCGCGGCGTCCAGGCGCGCCATGGCGCCCTTCATCCACGCGATCTTCACGGACGGGTCGGACGATGGAGAGAGTTCGTCGCTTCCGCCGAGCACGTGGTGCCTGACTGCTACACCCGCGAGACGGTCGAGACCGTCATGGAGCCTTCCGAGCCACTTGGGGAGGAGCATCGGGACCTGGAGCTCCGCTATATAGACTCCGGCTCCGTCGAGGTCGCAGTCCGGGAAGACCTCGCGCCACGGCTCTTCCGTAACGCCGATGTGGTGCTCCACGGTATAGCGCCAGAGTTCGCCGAACTTCTCCCCCAGCACCTTTCCCGTCTCCTCAGAATCAATGTCACCGCTGAAGGGCGCGCACATCATGACTGCGCCCTCGAGCGTTCCGAATGCGATCCCCGCAGACTCGCCTGTCTCGCGTCCCTCGACACTGTCGTCATCGGCCGACTCCGTCACCGGCAGGCACACCTCCATGTCGCCCCCGCCCCTGTGGAGGACGAATGGACGGCCGCACACGCGCGAGCCGACCGATTTCGACAGTTCCTGTAAGCGCTCCCCTATCTCTTCGTGCTTTCCCTTGAAACGAATGCTGGCGACGAGCGTATCGGGTACATCGCGCCAGGTGATGTTGAGTTCGCCGCTGGACATTCGTGAGTTCTCCTTGAAGAGCACTTCCGCCACAAGTCTTCTTGAGAACACCTCTACTTCGCCGACGTGTCGTTCTCCATGATGCCGAACATGTTCCCGTCGGGATCCTTGAAGTAGGCCATCCAGCCGACGCCCGGGATCGCCATCTTCGGAACGGTGATGGTTCCGCCGGCCTCCTCGATCTTCGTCACGAAGTCGTCGACCGACGGGACGTCCAGCGTGTTGGTGGTCGTGGGCTCGCCTTCGGTCCTCCGGGCCATGCCGCCGTTGATACCCGGCTCACCCTTGGGACCGGTCGTGATGAGCCAGTAGTCCATTGGGCCGTTCCACTTGTGGAAGGTCCACCCGAACGTCTTCTTGTAGAACTCCGCCAGCTTGTCGGGATCGTTTGCTGTTATGTCGAAGTGCACGACTCTCGGCATTGCGGTACCTCCTTACTTAGGAAAACGCTCCTTCGGTCTAGAGGAGACCCGCGCGCTAATCGCCAAGACGCTCTGCCCCGAGCCGGCGACACCCCGCGCACCGGCCCCCTCTAGCCATTCTGAGTAGCCTTGCTACCCCCGAGTTGCATGCGTATCTCAACCACTCACACTCCCACACACACCGGCCTCCCCGGGCGGCCGCCGATCCTGGTGCACAACTCCCACTCTCCATCCATGTCGGTACGCGAAAGCGTCCAGCTCATCGTCCGCGTGCTATAGATGAGCTCGTAGTAATCCTCCGTCTTCGTCACCACCCCGAAGTAGTAGAGCTTATACTGCCCCTCGTGCTCCTCCCACTTGCCGCTCACACGGTCGACGTCGTAGATCATGGTGTTCCACTTGAATCGAAGAGGGTCGATCCGCCCCTTGCCGAAACGCGCCAGGACCGCGATCGGCTCGCCTATGTCCTTGAGCATCCCGTCGGGGCCGACCTCATACTTCCGGTCCTCGTCGCCCTTAGGCTTCGGCGCCTTAATTCTACAAAGCTGTCCCGGAGTCGTGCGTTGTCTCATCGAAGCGGCACCCCTACGGGCATGATCCCCAGGGGTGAGACCTCTGCGCGAAGCAGGTCCCGCACGCCATCATCCGAAAAGGCGCCCACCAAGGTCGTGCCGAGCCCCAGGCTTTCAGTCTGGAGATACACGTTCTCGGCCACCGCGCCGACCTCGATGTGGACATACTTGATACCTCTCTCCCCATATTTCTCCATCGTCCGCTCGTAGACGCCCGCGATGACGAGCGAGAGCGGTGCATCTCTCACGCATTCCTGGGAAAGCGCCTGGTCGCAGAGCACGCCCCGGTGATCGCCCGCCGTGAGCAGGTTGATGGAGTGGCTCGACGGCACGTACCAGTAGATGCCCGGCGCGAGCCCCCGTACACGTCCCGCCACGACGAAGATCTCCATCGGGTACTTGGCACCCGCCGACGGGGCCGCACGCTTGAACCCGCTCTCACCGGTGATCCCCTGCGCGGCCCAGAGGAGCTGCGAGAGCTGCCCGAGCGTCACCGGGTCGTCGCTGAACCGCCGGACCGAGCGCCTGCCGGCGATTGCCGTCTCGACCGACAGCTTCCCCTCCCGCGACGGCGCAGGGAGCGCGATCTGGCCGAGCGAGGCGTCGAGGAGCTTCCCCACCTCGACGAGCTTCCCCTTCGCCCGATCGGACCGTTCCGGCTCGCGCGCGCAGGCAAGCCCGAGCGCGAGGGCAAGCACCGCCAAGAGCGCGAATGGTGCGATCGCGAGGGAGAGCCCGCCGCGCCTTCCAGAATGGGATCTCATAATTCCCGCGTTCCTTTCTAGATCTTCCGCATGAGTCCGACCACCTTGCCGAGCAGCCGGGTGTCTCCGCTGCGATCGTCGAGAACGATGTCGTCGTAGCTAGGATTCTCCGCCCTGAGTACGACGCGTCCGTTCCTGCGCATGTACGTCTTGACCGTGGCCTCGTCATCGATGAGGGCCACCACCACGTCCCCGCCCCTGGCCGTCGCCTGGGGGCGGACGATGACGACGTCTCCGTCGAAGATGCCCCCGTCCCTCATGCTGTCGCCGCTCACGCGGAGCGCGAAGCACTCCTTGTCTCTTACGAACATCTCATCGACCGCGATGACGCCCTCGATGTTCTCGACCGCTAGGATCGGGCTGCCCGCCGCGACCTGCCCGACGATCGGGATCTCGCTCGCGTTGGCCCGCGCGGGAGAAGGCACGTGATGCTCGCGCCACTCGATGCCGCGCGAGATGCCCCTCTCCCTCTTTATGTATCCGCGCTCTTCGAGGACCTTCAGGTGATAGCGCACACCGTTCGTGGACGAGATGCCGAACTCCTCCCCGATCTCACGTATCGTCGGCGAGCGGTCGTGGTCGCGGATGGTCTCCGTAATGAACTTGAG
>JAUWRQ010000066.1 GCA_030610515.1 Candidatus Eiseniibacteriota bacterium
CGGCTTCCTCTTCGCGACCTTCCTCTTGGTGGTCTTCTTCTTGGTCGTCTTCTTCTTGGGGACCTTCCTCTTGTCCGGCTTCCTCTTGGCCGTCTTCTGCTTGCGGACCTTCCTCTTGACCGGCTTCTTCTTCGCGACCTTCTTCTTGGCCGGCTTCCTCTTCGCGACCTTCTTCTTGGTCGTCTTCTTCTTGACCGCCATCAGCCGTTCCCTCCTTTGTCCCGCCCGCGCCCATTCGCGAGGGGAGATTGGCCGACTTGGCTCTCTTCACCGAACGCGCCCGTGATGATCTTCGAGTTGCCGCCGCGTCCGACCTGCCGCCAGCGAACGGTGTCGCCGGAACGGTGATCTACCGAAGTCGAGTCGTGAGTTAGAAGCAGAGGACCACGATCGACTCTTCCGCGTCATATGTAGACCTAGTGCGGAATCGTGTCAAGAAGAAAGTGTCTTGCACGTTCGCGCGAACGTCCGCAGACGAGACGGCGGACAACGCAACTCCGGTTCGAGTCCGCGTCGCATCGAACAACGCGCGCGCCGACGAATGATCTCCGCAGTGCGCAAGTACACCTGCCGCAGTGCGCGCTTCTCGCTAAGCGTGACGCGCGTCGACAACTCCGCACGTACGAGCGCAACGTTGAACGCCGACGTCGAGCATGTCTGTCCGCGTTTGATGTCGGGAGCGAGAGAACGGTTTCCGAGGAAGCGCGTGCGCGCCGCTCGGTGTGGGCGGTCACGCGGAGCCGGTCATCACAGCGGGATGCTCTCCCCATCCATGGGGACCACGACATTCGGGAACCCCCTCTCGGAGAGGAGCTTTCCGAATGCGAGGGACTGCTCCTCGTTGCCGTGGACCACGACCGTCCTCTGGGGCGGTCGCCTCATGTTCTCGGCGAAGGCCAGGAGACCGTTGCGGTCGGCGTGCGCGCTGAACTCGTCGAAGACGGCGACGCGGGCTCTCACGGACTGTAGCTTCCCGAGGATCTTGACGTGCTTCTCCCCGTTCATGATCCTGCGCCCGAGCGTGTGCCGGGCCTGGTAGCCGACGATCATGACGGCGTTCCTCCTGCGGCCGATGTTGTTGCTGAGATGG
This sequence comes from Candidatus Eiseniibacteriota bacterium, assembly GCA_030610515.1. Classification (GTDB taxonomy): domain Bacteria; phylum Joyebacterota; class Joyebacteria; order Joyebacterales; family Joyebacteraceae; genus WJLY01. Next base: position 1,091 of record JAUWRQ010000066.1, read on the forward strand.
TGGAGCACCCGGCCCGCCTCGCACATGCCTGACGCCGAGATGATGACCGCGGGGCCGGGCATGCGGTTCAGCTTCTTCGAGTCCTTGACATCTTCTATATAGGTGAGTCTGGAGAAACCCAGAGGATCGTCGCCCTTTCTGAGCAGCGTCCTCATCTCGTCGTCGTAACACTCGGCGTGCTTCCGGAAGATTCTGGTCGCGCGGACGGCGAGAGGACTGTCGACGAAGATGGGCACCTCGGGTATGCGCCCTTCGCTCATGAGGCCGTGAAGCGCGTACACGATGCGTTGGGTGCGCCCGACGGCGAACGAGGGAACGATGATCTTCCCGCGCCTCCGCACTGCCCCGCGCACGAAAGCCGCGAGTTCACCCTCGACGTGGCCGAACGGGCCGTGCGTGCGCCCCCCGTACGTGCTCTCGGTGATGAGAACGTCGGCCGCGCGCGGCTGATACGGGTCGCGCAGGATCGGAACGTCGTGCCTGCCGAGATCGCCCGTGAACACGATGTGCCTCGCCACGCCTCTCTCCCTCGCCGAGATCTCGATCGAGGCTGAGCCCAGGATGTGCCCTGCATCTCTGAACGATGCATCGACTCCTGGAATAACGGACACCCTCGCGTCGTAGTCAACGGGCGCGAACCTCGGAAGCGTTTGCTCGACGTCGTCCTCCGTGTAGACGGGCTGGAGCGCGACCTCTCCCCTCTTGCGTCTTCGCTTGTTGAGATACGCGAGATCGTGCTTCTGAACGTACGCGCTGTCGCGCAGGAGGATCTCCGCCAGATCCGCGGTCGCGCGAGTACAGAAGATCCGGCCCTCGAACCCGTTCTTGACGAGCGTCGGCAGACTGCCGCAGTGGTCCACGTGAGCGTGAGATAGGAGGACGGCGTCGATCGTGCTCGGGTCGAACGGGAGATTGCGGTTGCGTCTCTCACTCTCCGCGCGCCTGCCCTGAAAGAGCCCGCAGTCCAGAAGGACTCGTCGTCCCCCGACCTCGAGCACGTGCTTGCTCCCGGTTACGTTCCGCGCTGCACCGTGAACCGTCAGTCGCATTCGGTCCTCCGAGGGTATCGTCGAGCCGTGGTGGCGGAATACGCACCGCCCGTCGCCTTTTCCAGTTGTCCGTCTCGAAGACGCTGTGGTAGCTTAGACGAAGTCACACAGTGGCTCAAGCTCCAGTTGTTCGACCGAACGGGACTTGCGCGACGAAGACACCAAGTCGTTGGGGGTGGCCCTGACCGGCCTGAGATTGCACACCCCTCGAACCTGAACTGGGCAATGCCATCGTAGGGAAACGGCTCCTTGATGCGCTCCGCGGCGCGAGCACGCCCCATGTCGCCAGGCATGGGGTTTCAGATGTCTGGAGGACACCCATGATCAGCGACGTCGCCGTCAGCAGGGCGATCACGGAGAAGTACTTCGAGAAGCTCAAGGCGGCGCTCGAACTCGATGTGGCCATCGTCGGGGCCGGCCCCGCAGGGATGGTGGCCGGCGGGTATCTGGCCGAGGCCAACAAGCGTGTTGCGCTCTTCGAAAGCAAGCTCTCGACCGGTGGAGGCATGTGGGGCGGCGGGAATCTCATGAGCGAGATCGTCGTGCGAGAGGACGCGCTCCCTATTCTCGAGGACTTCGGCATCAGATACGAGACGGCCGAGGACGGCTACTACACGGCCGACTCAGTCCACGCGGCCGCGGCCCTCGCCTACCGGGCAACGGCCAACGGGCTCACCGTGCTCAACGCCTGTCGCGTCGAGGACATCATGTACGCAGGCGACCGCGTTTGCGGCGTGGTCTTCATCTCGAGCCCGGTCCTCGCGGCTGGCCTGCACGTCGACCCGATCACCGCGAGCGCGCGGGTCGTCGTCGACGCCACCGGACACCCGGCCGAGGTCGCGCACGTGCTGGTCGACAAGATGGGGCTCGAACTCAGGAGCCCGACGGGGCGGGTCGCCGGCGAGCGGTCCATGTGCGCGGAGCGAGCCGAGCAGCTCGTGGTCGAGAAAACCGGGGAGATCTATCCCGGACTGTACGCCGCGGGAATGGCCGTGGCCGCGGTCCACGGAGGCCACAGGATGGGGCCGATCTTCGGAGGTATGCTCCGGTCCGGGAAGCGCGTGGCGGAGATGATCATCGAGGAACTCGATGGCGATGAGTAGCCGCGACGATCGCGAGCCCGGCGGCCGTGACGAGCGGATGATCCGACCAGACCCGGAACGAAGGCCCCGACCCCGCCCACGAGAGAGGCTCGCGGCGGGACGCGGGCTCTACCTCATCGTGACCCGCCCCGCGATCCCGCATCTCGACCTCGTCGCGGCCGCCGTCGACATGTCCGTGCCCGTCGTCCAGCTGCGCGAGAAGGAACTCGGGGACGACGAGCTCACCGCTCTCGCCAGCGATCTCGCCGAGCTCACGAGGGGCTCCGACACGCTTTTCATCGTGAACGACAGGCCCGACGTGGCGCGCGCGGCGCGCGCGGACGGGGTACACGTGGGGACCGGAGACGCCGCCCCGGAGGAAGCCCGCCGCCTTCTTGGTGAGATGGCCATTGTCGGCATGTCCGGAAACACCGTGGGCGAGGCTCGAGCCGCAGTCGCGGCCGGAGCCGACTACCTCGGGATCGGTCCCATCTTCCCCACGGCCACGAAGCCCGACGCGCGCCCTCCCATAGGCGTCGACGGGCTCGCGATCGTCACGGCTGAAATGCCTGATCTCCCGACGGTCGCGGTTGGAGGCATCGACCTAACGAACGTCGCGTCCGTGGTCGGAGCCGGGGCCGACTACGTCGCCGTCGTGTCCGCCATCTGCCACACGGACGACCCAGTCGCCGCGATGGAGGTGTTCCTCGCTGAGCTCGGCGGCGCCACGAGCAACGAAGTGATTCGCTAGGCGGGATGAGAACCGCGACGCGGGCGACAACTCTGACTTGAACGAGGACCGAAGCTTGGACGACCGGCACGACATAGACGCGCAGGTCAACATGGAGGGGCTCCGCTACTGCCCACGCTGTGCTCACGAGCTCGGGGAGCGTCACGTTCGCGGGCACTCGCGGCTCGCGTGTGGGCGCTGCGGCTACGTCTTCTATATGACGCCCGCGCCCGTGACGTGCGTGCTCGTGGTGCACGCCGACGAGATGCTCCTCGTGCGCAGGAAATACCCTCCGAAGGAGGGACAGTGGTGCCTCCCCGCCGGCTTCATAGAGATCGGCGAAGACCCCTCTGAGAGCGCCGCGAGGGAGACCATGGAGGAGACGGGACTCGAGGTCGACATCGTAGGTTTCCTCGACAGTTGGGCGAGCGGCGAGGATCCGCGGACGCCGATCGTCTGCTACGCCTTCGAGGGGCGCGTCACCGGAGGATCACTCAAAGCCGGCGACGACGCTACCGAGGCGGCGTTTTTCTCCAGGGACCGGGTGCCGGACGAGATCGCTTTCTCGACGCACAGGCACATGATAGAGAGGCACTTCCTCGAGCCCGCCGAAAGAGCTAGCTCGAACTCGGAGCGATCGGGTTCCGACAAGGAGACGCGCACACGATGAACGAGAAGAGACTCCCCCTGCTGGGCAAGGCGACGCCCGAGTTCTTCGACGAGGTGATATTCCCGAGGCTCGGCGCCCCGGACGATTCGATCATCATCGGCCCGACGCACGGAGTCGACTTCGCCGCCGTCGAGATCGGCGGCCAGGCGCTCGTCTTGTCGACCGACCCGTTCTTCATAGCACCCTCACTGGGTTGGGAGAGGGCCGCGTGGTTCGCGCTTCACATCATCGCGAGCGACGTGGCGGTGAGCGGCATCCCACCTCGGTTTCTGGCCGTCGACCTGAACCTCCCACCCGAGATGGACGAGGAGGCGCTCACGACGGTCTGGCGTACGGTTCACGAGGAGTGCGCGAGGCTGGGCATCGCGGTCGTAGCTGGACACACGGCCCGCTACGCCGGATGCTCCTTCCCGATGGTGGGCGGCGCAACCGTGCTCGGCGTCGGATCTTTGGAGCAGGTCATCGACCCGAGGAAGACGCGAGTCGGCGATGTCATCGTCGTCACCAAGGTGCCCGCGGTCGAGACCACGGGGCTCATGTCCGTACAGTGCCCGGAGTTCATCGAGGAGGCGCACGGCCCGGACGCGGTCGAGGAAGCGCAGGAGATCTTCTATCAGATGTCCGTCGTCTCGGACGCCGCGGTCTGCGCTCGCGTCGGTGGGGTCAGGGCCATGCACGACGCCACGGAATGCGGAATCTGGGGAGGGCTCTTCGAGATGGCGCGGGCCGCGGGCCTCGGGCTCGTGGTCCACAAGGACCGCATCGTCACGCAGGACGCCGTGCTCCGGACGTGTGAGCTCTTCGACATTGACCCCTACAAGGCCATCAGCGAGGGCACGCTGCTGGCAGCCGTCGCCCCTGAGAGCGTCGATGAGGTGCTCGCGGCGCTCAGGGCAGCGGACATCCCGGCCTCCGCGGTGGGCGAGTTCACGGCCGCCGGCGCCGGCATCAGGGTCGTGGACGAACGCGGAGAGCGCGAGCTCGAACACCCCAAGGTCGACCCGTTCTGGGTGAGGTTCGAGGAGTATCTGCGCAAGCAGTCGCTTCGGAACAGCGGGAACGGAGCCCAGGGCTCGGTCTGAAGCTGACGATTCCGAGCGCCCGCTGCCCCCGGAATCAGTGAGGAGGTGATTCGTGGACGTTTCCGTCATGCGAGACGTGGCGAGCGAGTTCCTCCCGCTCTCGGGTCTTCATCACTTGGCGCTCGTCGTCATCTGCGTCATCGCGTGGGCGCGGCGCAGCCTGACCGAGCGTGTTCTGGGCGTCTACTTCGCCGTCGCGTTCGCCACGGCCGCGTTCGCCCTTTTCTCCCGACCGGGCACTCGCGCCCAGGCTCTCCTGTCCGCGGCTCTTTGCGTTCTCTGGATCTCGCAGGCGGTGGTCACGCGCGGCAGGCTGTCGTTCGCGAGGACTCCCAGGCCCAGGCTTGCCATCATGGCACTCGCCGGGGCGTTCGCGCTGAGCTATCCAGGCTACTCGGAGGGGCTCCCCCCTTTCATCTTCTCCCCGCTCGGCGTCATCCTGCCGCCCACGGTGCTGGCGGCGACCGCTCTTCTGAACGCGTCCTGCGAGCCGATCAGCAGGACACTCCACTGGTCGCTCGCGGGCGTCGGTCTCTTGGTCGGCGGTGTCGGGCTGGTGGTCGAGGGGTGGATCCACGTCCCGCTGGTCCTGATCTCCGCATACGCCGTCCCCCTCCTGCTCGGAAGGGGCCGCCTGCGACCGGAGAGCGACGCGCCCTCCGCGACGAGCGTCAGGGCGATACGCGACCGCATGTACTCGCGGCGCTCCATCCTCCAGGGCCCGCGCGACACGCGCCGCCAGGGCCGCTCGGTGCGAATCCGCCGAAGGAGATGACGCGGCGGTCACCCGGTCCGCCTCCCCGCACACAGCAGCACCGAACGCCGGCGCGCCCCTGGGTCCGAAGGAGCAGGCCGGCGCACGCCCGCCAGGCAAGAAGAAGCCGACGCGCGTGGCGTC
>JAUWRQ010000259.1 GCA_030610515.1 Candidatus Eiseniibacteriota bacterium
CCCTGAAGGTAGTTCGCGATGAGCCCGCCACGCGGCTTGCTCCACCCGTCTATCGAGTGCGCTTCAACCACCTCTTCGAACGTCGCCTCGCCCGCGGTCAGCCGCTGGTAGATGAGGTTCGCCTCCGCCTCGGTCGCCAGGATAACCTGCCGCAGATCGACCTTCGGTGGCTCTGCGTAGTCGTCCCGATGCGACCGGAAGTAGTCCCGGACCTCCTGACCACCCGGCTGCTCGATCTTCTGGTTCACCTCGCGCTCGTACGCAACGTTCACGATGAACTCCTCGCGGCGCTGCTCGAGGTAGTCCGCCACGTCCTGCGTGTTCCTATATCCCCTGCGTTCGACCTCGTAGTCCACGAGCTCCTCACGGACCTTGCGCCATACGAAGAGCTTGAGCCCATAAGGATCGTCGGTCTTCGGACCTTCTATGCCCGGGGTCGCTTCGATGATGCCCCTGAAATCGCCAAGCGTCCAGACCCTGTCGTCGCCGCCGACCACGTACGACAGGAGCTCCATAGCGCCCTCTTCCTCGGTGAGCTCCGGGATGAGCGGAATCCTGGCAAGCTCCATCCGCTCCTCCATGCTGAGCTCGGCGACGTTGTCGGGGATGACCCTGTCGATCTCGTCGCCGATGCGCTCCGCCACGAGGTTGAGCGCCGCGTCGTTGTACTCGAGCTTGGAGCCGGAGCTCATCTGCGTGTTCAGCTCGTACTCATGCAGCGTCCTGTTGAAAAGGCGGCACTCCGACGTGATGCCCGCGAGCCTCTGCTCGTCGAGCGGCGCCGGTTCCTGCGGGCTCTTCTTTCCAACGACCTTGTATATGTGATGGGGACCACCGATCTCCACCGGCTCGATGACGTCGCCGATCTCGGCATCTCCGACGTGCATGCTGACCACAGGATGCAGGTCCGGCCAGAGCTTCGAGTCCATCTCCCCGCCGTTCGCGGCCGAGTGAGCGATCGAGATCTCCCTGGCCACGTCCCCGAAGTCCTCACCATCCTCGGTGATGCGGCGATAGGCGCCCCACGCGATCTCTTCGCCGTTGACCACGATCTGCAGGAGTTCGACCGCCGTGTCGCGGAGCTCGTTGTACTCCACAACGTCCTGATCGCTCGGCTCCGCCGGATCGTAGACCATCTCCTGGACGAACATCTCCTCCGCCTTGTTGTCCTTGTAGAGCGCGAGCACCTGCGTGAGGTCCGGCTCGTTCTGGATCCCGAGACGATGTCCCAAGATGACGAGAAGCTCCTTCTGGATGATCTCTTCTAGGAAGGCCTTCTTGCCGTCGTCGCCCGACATGTCGGGCACCAGATGAGGGGGCATGCGGTCGAGCCGCTCGTTCACGTACCCCACCGCTATCTCCCTCGGCTCGATCGCGCCCTCAGTGTCCGTCAAACGGACCAAGACCTTGTCGGCGTCGCCGCCGCAGCCGACGGCGACCGCGATCAATGCGAGCCCGAGTATCGCGAGCACCCAGGTTTTCCTCAGCATGCTGATGCCCCTTTCGTGTGTTTCCGGTGCGCTTCGCATGCCCCGTTCGACCGCGAGTCGCACCGTCCAGGTTCTTGACTTCCGTTCCGTCTGAACCCGTAAATGATCATTGCATCATAACTAACTGAATTTACCACAAGCCTCGAAGTGCTTCAACACCTTTCTACTGAGAGCGAGGGCCGCGCGCCTCTCCTTGGAGGCTTTGAAGCGCACGAGGAGCCCACCACGCGAATCGAACTCGAGCGGATGGTCGCACGTCGCAAGCACTCGCTTCAACTGGGAAGGCTTCGGCTCCTTCCCCGGCGCGAACTCGGCCTCCACGAAGCCTCCGGACCCCCCCACGCGCCTGACGCCGATCCGGCGGCAGATGAGGCGCACCGCCTGCACATCCAGAAGCGTCTCGACCTGCCTCGGCACGCGACCGAAACGGTCCCGGAGGTCCTGCGCCAGCTCGTCGACCGCGTCGAGGCTCTCCGCATCGCGGATTCTCTTGTATATGTCGATCTTCATGTCGTTGTCCTGCACGTAGCTGTTGGGGATGTACGCGTCGACCTTCACCTCGATCGAAGGCTCGAATTCGTGCTCCGGTTCCTCGCCCTTGACCCTGCGGACAGCGTCACGAAGGAGCCGGGAGTAGAGGTTGAACCCGACCGCGAGCATGTGGCCGTGCTGCTCCGCTCCGAGTATGTTCCCTGCCCCGCGACTCTCGAGGTCTCTCATCGCAAGCATGTAGCCGGAGGACAAGTCCGTGAACTCCTGGATCGCGCCGAGGCGCCGCCGTGCGATGGGAGTGATCGAACGGTCCGGCGGGATGAGCAGGTACGCGTACGCGCGGTGGTTCGACCGCCCGACCCGCCCACGAAGCTGGTAGAGCTGCGCCAGCCCGAAACGGTCCGCCCTGTTGATGATGATCGTGTTCACGTTCGGGATGTCGAGCCCCGATTCGATGATCATGCTGCACACAAGAACGTCGATCGCGCCATCGAGGAAGCGCAGCATCACGTCCTCGAGCTGACGCTCGGGCATCTGACCGTGGCCGATGTCGATGCGGATGTCAGGCAACAGGTCGCGGAGGTAAGAGGCCATGCCCTCTATGGTCTGCACGCGGTTGTGGACGAAGTAGACCTGGCCGCCGCGGTCTATCTCTCTCATCACGGCCTCTACGATGAGATCCTCGTCGAACGCGGCGATCTCCGTCCGGACCGGCAATCTGTCTCTGGGGGGCGTGTTGATAATCGACATGTCGCGCGCGCCCATGAGGGACATATGGAGCGTGCGTGGGATGGGTGTGGCCGTCATCGTGAGAACGTCGACCGTCTCGCGGAGCTTCTGGATGCTCTCCTTGTGGAGGACGCCAAACTGCTGCTCCTCGTCTATCACGAGCAGCCCCAAGTCCTTGAACTCGACGTCTTTCTGTATGAGGCGGTGCGTGCCGATGATCAGGTCGATCTTCCCGTCTTTGAGCCTCCGGATGACCTCGTCCTGTTCGCGCCCGGTCCTGAACCTCGAGAGGACGTCGACCTCAACGGGATAGTCCGCGAGACGATCTCTGAACGTCGTCAGATGCTGTTCCGCGAGGATCGTGGTGGGCACGAGGACCGCCGCCTGCTTCCCCCCAATCACGTTTTTGACCGCCGCGTTGTGGCCATCGTGGTTATTAAAAAACCAAACGTGGCCCCACACTCCCTTGTAAATGGGCCGCGACTTATATTTGGCCTTTTTCAACTCCCC
>JAUWRQ010000162.1 GCA_030610515.1 Candidatus Eiseniibacteriota bacterium
GACGCCTTGGGAATCGTAGCAGCTCGGAGCAGCAGCCGACTGCCCGCCTCCCGGGGCGATATACTCGGTGTACAGTGGGTCGCCCGGCACGTAGAACTCGCACTCCTCGAGGTGCTCGAGGATGATGTCGATGCGATCGGGAACCGCGAACCCCATGAACCCCCATGTCACGGTGATGCAATACTCGAACTCACCGTCCCCTGTCGCGTGCACCTCTCCCACAGCCTCACAGGTGACGACCGCGCCCGCGGATCCGGCAAGCGCGGCCCCCACGAGAATCGCCGTCACCGCGATGAGTCCCGTTCTCATTTGTCTCATGCTCCACCTCGTCTTTCGTGCATGTTGGGTCACGCTCAGATGCAGCCTCGCAACTCCAGCTTCATTCTATCACAGATTATACCACTCGTCAAGAAGTGGAATAGAGCCTGTGTGTGGGACGTTCCGGGGTGCTCAGGGTCAGGCGGGGTGCAGCGTTTTCAGAAGTGAGCGCAGGGGCAGGGTGTTCAGGACGTCCGACTTCCGTAGCCACCCCCTTCTGGCGGTGCGGACGCCGAGTTCCATCGACTCGAGGTCGTCGGACCGGTGCGAGTCGGTCGAGATGACGACGCGAACACCCAGCTCCGCCGCCCGGCGCGCGTTCACGTCGCACAGGTCGAGGCGCTCGTGGTAGGCGTTGATCTCGAGCGCCGTGCCGTGCTCCGCTGCGGCCTCCATCACGCGGTCGAGGTCGACCGCGTACGGCTCTCTCGTGCCCAGGAGACGCCCCGTCGGATGTCCGATGATGTCGACGTTCGGGTTCTCGATGGCCGAGATCATCCTCCCCGTAATCCGGTCACTAGACTGACTGAACCCGCTGTGGATCGAGGCGACCACAACGTCGAGGCGTGCGAGCACGTCGTCCGGCAGATCGAGACTTCCGTCGGAGAGGATATCGACCTCGGTACCCTTGAGGACGGTGAAGCTCTTGATGCGAGTATTGACCTCGTCGATCTCCTCCGCCTGCCGCGCGAGCCGCTCGGGAGTCAGGCCGTGCGCGATGCCCAGCGAGCGCGAGTGGTCGTTCACGGACATGTACCTGTATCCTCGCCGCTTCGCTGCGCGCGCCATTCCCTCTATTGTGGCGTGGCCGTCGCTCCAGTCGGAGTGGACGTGAAGGTCTCCTCTGATGTCGGAGAGCTCTATGAGTTCGGGCAGCTCGCCCGCGAGTGCGGCGTCCACCTCTCCCCTGTCCTCACGGAGCTCCGGAGGGATGAACGGCAGGCCGAGCTTGCGGTAGACGCTCTCCTCGGTCCTGGCGGCCACGGTTCGTTCGCCCTTCTGGAGAGCGTACTCGTTGAGCTTCATGCCAAGTTCCTGCGCGAGCCCGCGAAGCCGGACGTTGTGGTCAGCCGAGCCCGTGAAGTAGATGAGAGCCGCGCCCCACGAGGCCGGCTTAACGACGCGCAGGTCGACCTGAAGGGCCCCGCCCAACCGCACGCTCGCCTTCGTCGTCCCCGCGGCGAGAACCTCCTCCACGGAAGGTAGCTCGGTGAACGCGCGAATGACCGGCTCAGGTCTCGTGGACGCGACGAGCACGTCTATGTCGCCGATCGTCTCCCTGAACCTCCGGACCGACCCTGCGAGCTCGATCTCGCGCACGTCGGTGAGTTCCCCGAGCGCCCGGACAATGTCGTGGGCGATCGGCAGCACGGCTCCGAGCGTCAGTCTGCCGGAACGCGACTCGTACGCGACGATTCCCGAACCTATGTTCTCGACCTTCTTCTTTCCCATCCCCGGGAGATCCAGGATCTTGCCGCCCCTGAGCGCGCGCTTGAGTCCCGCGAGAGACTTGACGTTCAGCTCCTTCCAGAGGAGCCCGATCGTCTTGGGGCCGAGACCGGGAATGGACAGGAGCTCAATCAAGCCCCTCGGAATCGTCTTGCGCTCGGCCTCCAGCACCGACATCCTGCCGGTCTCCAGATGCTCCTCGATGAGCGAGGCCGTGCCCTTTCCGATCCCAGGTATGTCGCGGAGCTCGTTCGACTCGACGAGGTCGGAGACATCTACGGCGAGGCTCTCGACGATCCGGGAGGCTCTGCGATAGGCGTTCACGCGAAAGCCGTCCGCGCCCTTGATCTCGAGTATGTCGGCGAGCTACCTGAAGGCCGCCACGATCTCCTCGTTCTTCATCGGTCCTTTCGTCGGGTGGTCGCACCTGACCCTTCTTCGTAGGCGGTCGTCGGCAGACCTTCTCCGCAGTCCGTTGGCAGACCTTCTCCGTCGCCGGCCGCGCCTAGCCCTTGATGACGCCGAGCGGCCTGAGCCGCGCCACGCGTCGCGCGATGCCGGCCCTCTCGGTTACACCTACGACGTCGGCGACGTCCTTGTATGCGGAGGGCATCTCCTCCGCCAGGGTCCCCTTGCCGGTCGCCATGACGTACACTCCCCGCGCCGCCATTTCCTCGGCGAGCTTGCGTCCGTGCGCCGCCTTCCGCGCCTTCCTCCGCGACATCAGGCGTCCCGCCCCGTGACACGAGCTTCCGAACGTGTCCTTCATGGCCGTCTCGGTTCCGACGCACACGTACGAGCAGCGACCCATGTCCCCCGGGACAAGCACGGGCTGGCCTACGCCCCTGTAGGCCGCGGGCACGTCGCGATGCCCCGCCGGGAACGCGCGCGTCGCTCCCTTCCGGTGGACGCACAGGAGCCGCTCCCGCCCGCCTACCTCGTGCCGCTCGAGCTTGGCGATGTTGTGGCAGACGTCGTAGACGAGCCGGAGCCCGAGCTCCTCCTGGCTCTTCCGCATGACTCCCGAGATCGAGCGCGCGGCAAGCGCCATCATGACCTGTCTGTTCGCCCACGCGTAGTTGGCCGCGCACGCCATCGCGGCCAGATAGTCGTGCCCCTCGCGGGATTCGACGGGCGCGCAGGCGAGCTGTCTGTCGGGAAGGGCGATGCCGTACTTCGATACGGCGCCCTGCATGATCTCGAGGTAGTCGTCGCACACCTGGTAGCCCAAACCCCGCGATCCGGAGTGAATCTGGAGGACCACGCCTTCTGTCCTCAGCCCAAAAGCGGCGGCCGCGCTCTCGTCGTAGACCTCGTCGACGACGTCGAGCTCCATGAAGTGGTTACCCGAGCCGAGCGTGCCGACCTGGTCGCGTCCGCGCTCGACCGCACGTTCGCCCACCTTCGACGGGTCGGCGGACTCGAGCCGTCCGCCCTCCACCGTTCGCTCCAGATCGCCGGGCCGCCCGAAGCCCCTCTCCACCGCCCACGTCGAGCCGCGCTGCAGCACGGCGTCCAGGTCCTTCCGGGCCAGCTTGCCGATGGCACCGTGCGACCCCACGCCGCATGGCACATCGTGAAAGAGCGCGTTCACGAGCTCGCGGATTCTAGGCTCCACCTCGGAGCGCGTCATCGACGAGGCGACGAGCCTCACGCCGCAGTTGATGTCGTAGCCGACGCCACCGGGCGAGACGACCCCGTCCTTCGCCGGGTCCGTCGCCGCGACGCCTCCGATCGGGAACCCATAGCCCCAGTGAATGTCAGGCATCGCGAGCGACGCTCCGACGATCCCGGGGAGATGCGCGACGTTCGCGACCTGGTCGAGAGCCCTCTCCTCACGGATGTGCTCCATGAGCTTGTCGTCGGCGTACACGCGCCCGGGAACGCGCATGGCTCCTTCTCTGGGAACCTCCCAGACGCACTCGGAGATCCTCGTGAGAGCGTGTGAGCTTCCTGGCATAGTGAGCCTCACGTGTCGAAGATGACCCTCACGCTCCAGCCGTCGGGCGTCTCCGCGATCAGAAGACCGTGATAGGTTGGCGCCTTGATCTCGAGCCCGACGCGGTGCCTCGCGGGGTCGATTCTCTCGCCCTCGACCACGGCGACGAGGCGCTCACGCTCGACCGACGCGACCTCGAAGCGGGACAGGAGCACGTGCTCGGTGTGGTGGATAAAGAGGAGTTCGCTCAGCCAGCGGACGAGGAGGTTCTCGCGATCGCCCTCCCGCGCCTCGACCGTCAGGGTCCGCCGCCAGCCGCCCTCGACGAGGTCGAGCCGGCACATCATGTCGAACATCGCGGCCGCCGCGGTCTCGAGAGCCGCGGTCAGGCTGGGAGCCGTGAGTTCGATGCCCACGTCCGCGGTGTGGTCGATCTCCGTGTAGACAGGACGAACAGCCAAGCCGCCTCCGGACGTACGTGCGGCCCATGGGGAAGCGCGCACGCTCTCGCGACCCGACTAGCCGGCGCCTCCTCCATCATCGCCACCACCGCCACCGCCGCTCCCCGGGCTAGCCCGCGCCGCCACCGCCACCGCCACCGCCGCCACC
>JAUWRQ010000339.1 GCA_030610515.1 Candidatus Eiseniibacteriota bacterium
ACCGGCTACACGGAGGACGAGGTAGTCGGCCGCGACTACGTCGACGCGTTCGTGCCCGAGGGTGACCGCGAGCGCAGAGGGCGGAACTTCAGCACGCTCTTCGACGAGAGGAAGTCCTCCCTGATCGACGGCGCCATCGTCACCAAGCGGGGCGACGAGAAGATGGTGCGCTGGAGCGGACGTCCCATCGAAGATGAGAATGGCGAGCTGCTCTTCGTGTCGGGCTTCGGCATCGACATGACGGAGAGCTTCGAGGCCGACAGGGAACTCGAGAAGAGGACCGAAGAGGCTCAGCGATACCTGGACCTCGCCGGCGTCATGTTCCTCGAACTCGACTCCGAAGGACGCGTCGAGCGCATCAACAGAAAGGGATGCGAGATCCTCGGTGCGCCCGAGAGCGACATCGTGGGCAAGGACTGGTTCGGGACGTTCATTCCCGAACTCGTCCGGGACGACATCAGGAGCTGGTACGACAGCCTGATGTCCGGAGATACCGAACTCTTCGCCCACGCGAGGAACGCGGTCGTGGCCGCCGACGGCGACGAGAGAGTCATCGAGTGGGACAACACCCTCAGACGCGACGACGCGGGCGACATCGTAGGGGCTCTTTCGTCCGGGATGGACATCACGGAAGCCGAAAGGGCGGCCCGGACCCAGCGCGTCATCCACGAGATATGGAACGCCGCCCACGCCGCGAGGGACACCCGAGAGCTCTTCGGGATGATACACGAGAAGCTGGGCACTCTTCTCAACGCGGAGAATTTCTTCATCGCCCTCTACGACAGGGAGCGCGACAGCCTCTCCCTCTCCTACTTCGTTGACGAGAAGGATCAGGACACGTTCGACTCGTTCCCTGCCGGGAAGACGATGACCGGCTACGTCGTGCGGAACAACACTTCTCTCATGCTGACGCGCGAGGAAGCCGACCAGTGGGTGGAAGCCGGAATAGTCGACGTCGTCGGGACGCCCTCACAGGTCTGGCTCGGTGTCCCGCTCCGGATTCGCGGCGAGGTGATGGGCGCGCTCGTCCTACAGAGCTACACGAATCCTCGCGAGTACGGGCCCGGGGACCGCGACATGCTCGAGTTCATATCCGGGCAGATCGGCTTCGCCATCGAGCGGAAGCGTGCCGAAGTCGACCTGCGTGCGAGCGAAGCGCGCAACCGCGCGATCATCGATGCCGTGCCCGACATCCTGTTCCAGTTTGACGACCAGTGCCGGTTCCTGACGTGCGAGGCCCCCAGCGATGCTCTACTGGCGGTGCCGCCGGAGATGTTCATCGGAAAGCGCATCTCGGACGTCTTCCCGCCGGAACTCGCCGACAGAATGAACATGGTCATCCTGAAGGTGCTCAAGACCAAGACGCCGGAGCTGCTCGAGTACCGAATACCGATCCCCATCCCCAACGGAGATCTCCACGACTTCGAGGCGCGAATGGTCCCCAGCGGAAACAACCGGGTCCTGAGCGTCGTCCGTGACATCACGGAGCGCAAACGTGCGGAGGACATGCTCCGCACACTCAACGACGCATCGCTCGCCATGGAGAGAACGTTGACCCCGGACGAGGTGCTCGTGGTCGCGACCGAGCGTCTGGCGGACGTGGGCCTCCAGTCGGTGGTCACGTTCGTGGACGACGCCGGCGAGTTCGCGCACTTGAAACACATGAGCTTTGCTTCGGGCGCGATCTCGAAGGCGGAGGACCTCGTCGGGACTACGGCGGACGCAGTCTCCTTCCCGATCAGCAAGAACTCCATATACAGCACGGTTCTCCGGAAGCGTGAGACGGTTTACGAGCCGGACCCGAAGGCCGTGCTTCGCGAGGTTCTACCGGGTTACCCCGACGAGGCCATCCAGAAGGCCGTGGAGGAGCTGGACCTCGCTCAGGGCATTCTCGCACCCCTCATCGCGGGGAACGACGTCTTCGGTGTTCTTACCGTGCACTCGCGCAACCTCTCCGCCGCGGACAAGCCTGCGATCACGGCGTTCGCCAACCAACTGGCGGCGGCCATCCGCAAGGCGACCCTCCTGAACGAGCTCGAGGAGAGCCTGGAGCGACTCCACGAGACGCAGGACCAGCTTCTCCAGGCGCAGAAGATGGAGGCCGTCGGCAGGCTCGCCGGAGGCGTCGCCCACGACTTCAACAACC
Source organism: Candidatus Eiseniibacteriota bacterium (assembly GCA_030610515.1). Lineage (GTDB taxonomy): Bacteria > Joyebacterota > Joyebacteria > Joyebacterales > Joyebacteraceae > WJLY01. The sequence continues at coordinate 2,147 of JAUWRQ010000339.1, forward strand.
TACTGACGGCCATGAAGGGATACGCGGAGCTCCTGCTCACCAACCCTGAACTCGACGAGGCCGCTCACGCGGATGTCGAGCAGATCAGGAAGGCCGCTGAGCAGGCGGCCGGATTGACGCGGCAGCTCCTCGCGTTCACGACGAGATTGATGATGACTTGCTCGATCTGTCCCGGGTCCGCCTTGAGACGGATCTCGTCGTGAAGGTCCGAGACGAACTCTATGTCCTCACCGATGAGCCGCCTGAGCATCGCGTCCATTTCGGAGACGACCCTATTGAGGTCGATGATCCTGCGCTGGAGCGGCTGCCTGCGGCTGAACGCGAGGAGCTGCCGCGTCAGTCCGGCCGCCTGCTCAGCGGCCTTCCTGATCTGCTCGACGTCCGCGTGA
>JAUWRQ010000108.1 GCA_030610515.1 Candidatus Eiseniibacteriota bacterium
CCCAGGCGACACCGGCGGCTCTGGCCGAGGTGTCCATCCTCGAAAACGAACTTGCCGCCGAACAGATCGAGGCGTCCTACATAGGCCAGGCCGGCAAGCTGATAGAACCCGTGATCGCGCCGATCGGGTTCTCGTGGGAGATGGGCGTCAGCCTCGTCACAGGGTTCATCGCGAAGGAAGTGGTGGTCTCCACGATGGGGGTCCTCTACCACGTCGGTGAGAGCGAAGGAGGCGCCTCTTTGCAGGAGGCGCTCGCGGACCCGGCGAACGGCATCACACCACTCGCGGGGTTCGCGTTCATGGTGTTCGTGCTTCTCTATACCCCGTGCATCGTCGCCGTCATCGCCGTCAAGAGGGAAGTAGGCGCCGGATGGACGTGGTTCTCCGTCGGCTATCAGACGGCGTTAGCCTGGTTGGTCAGTTTCGGTGTCTATAGGATGGGGTTGCTCTTCGGCCTCGGATGATCCGCAGACTCTCACCATCGGCCAAGCCACCAAGGAGCAGTTGCATGAAGCCGACTCGCGCGTCCATCGCGTTGATTCTCGTCATGATGGCCCTCGTGCTCGTCGGCACGACGGCGTCCTGTAGCAAGACCGGGCGCGCAACGCCTGCCCCGAACTCGGCGGAGCCCGCCCGCAAGCCGCGCGTGACGATCCCCGCGGACACGCTGCACGGGTACGTCATCCCCGACATGTTCCGCTGGCTGGAGGATTTCAAGTCTCCCGAGTCTCAGGCGTGGATCGCCGAGCAGGAAGCCGCGACACGCAAGGTGCTGGACGCTGTGTCCGGCCGCGACGCCATCAGGGAGAGACTTGTTGAGCTCTTCGACATCCCGCATCTGGGCGACCTGTCGCTTCGCGAGGACCGTCTTTTTCTCCGCAAGCGCGCGGGCGACCAGGAGCAGTCGGTGCTCTACGTACAGGACGGCGTGGACGAGGAACCCGTATTGCTCCTCGACCCGGACGCACTCGGAAGTGGCGCCCCCATCACACTCGACTGGTGGTATCCGACGAACGACGGGAGTCTCCTCGCGTACGGGACGTCGGCCGGAGGAAGCGAGAACAGCACGCTGCGGATGATGGAGGTCGACACGCGGCGCGTCCTCCCCGACACGATCCCGAGGACGCGCCTCGCGAGCGTCTCCTGGACTCCGGACGCCGAGGGCCTCTACTACACCCGCTTCCCCGCGCCCGGAGAGGTCCCGGAGGGCGAGGAGTTCTTCCACCGCAAGGTCTACTACCATGAACTCGGAACGCACTACCTCGATGACCCAATGGTCTTCGGTGATGGCCTCGAGATGCACACATGGACGGGTGCGGGCATCTCGACGAACGGCAGGTTCCTGATCGGCTACGCCGTCTACGGCTCGGCGCGCAACGACCTCTACGTCCGCGACCTGGAGAGAGACGAGGGCTGGAAGCCCATCGTCGAGGGGCTGGACGCACGGTCCTACGGAATGGCGATCGAGAACGATTTCTACATGCTCACGACGCACCAGGCGCCCAATGGACGCATCGTGCGCGTCGACCTCGAGAACCCCGACCCCGCGGGATGGGCGGAACTCGTCCCGGAGAGAGAGCACTCGATAGAAACGTACATGTACGCGGGCGGACATCTGATCGTCGGCTACCTCGAGAACGCGCACGAGCGGATCGTGGTTCTGACGGCCGATGGAGAGTACGTCACCGACATCCCGCTCCCCGACATGGCGTCGGTGATGGACTGGTCGGGCGACTGGCAGCGGAACGACGTGTATGTCAACCTAAGCTCCTACCTCCTTCCTCCCACGTTGCTTCGCTACGATCTCGAGACCGGCCAATCCGAGATCCACATGGCGGTCGATGCGCCGATCGACACGGACCGGTACGTCACGAAGCAGGTGTGGTATCCGTCGCGCGACGGCACGATGATCTCGATGTTCCTCGTTCACAGGAGGGACATCGAACTCGACGGCGACAACCCCACGATCCTCACGGGCTACGGCGGGTTCAACACGTCCACCACGCCCGGGTTCGCGAGAAACAGATACCTGTGGCTCGAGCACGGAGGCGTCTACGCGGCGCCCAACCTGAGGGGCGGCGGTGAGTACGGCGAGGAGTGGCACCAGGCGGGGATGCTCGAGAGCAAGCAGAACACGTTCGACGACTTCATCGCGGCCGCGGAGTGGCTCATCGGAAACGGGTACACGGATCCTTCGCGTCTGGCCGTCTGGGGCGGGAGCAACGGCGGCCTGCTCGTCACGGCCTTTGTGACGCAGCGACCGAGCCTGGCGGCCGCAGCGATCGCCGACGTGCCTCTGACCGACATGACGCGCTTCCACCTCCTCTACGGCGGCAGTATCTGGACCGCGGAGTACGGGTCACCCGACGATCCCGAGGAGTTCGAGTATCTCTACGGCTACTCCCCGTACCACACGGTCGTCGAGGGAGAGCCGTACCCCGCCGTCTATCTGACGACGGCGGAGACCGACACGCGCGTCCACCCCTCGCGCGCCCTCAAGATGGCTGCGAAGCTCCAGATGGCGACGTCATCGGAGCAGCCTATTCTGCTCAGATACGAACGGCAGGCCGGACACGGCATGGGCGCCAGGAAGAGCACGCAGCTCGAGGAGTACGTGGACTACTACTCGTTCCTGTTCGGGGAGCTCGGAGTGGAGTGACGCTCGGCGGCGTTCCTCGACGGAATCCACCGGTCGCGGCCCGCACCAACGGCGGCCGTCGGCGGCCGGGTCCGTCTCGCCCTACAACGGACTGACCTCCGGCTGCTCGCTCCTGAGCATCGCCTTCAGGACGGCGAGCGGACCGTATACCACGACCCTGTCCCCTGGCTCGATGACGGTGTCCGCGCTCGGGATGGGTATCCAGCGCGGTCCCCGTTCGATCCCCAAAACCAGGAGTCCCTTCGAACTCAGCCGGCAGTCGACCAGCGACTTCCCGGCGAGAAGTGATCTCTCCGTGATGATCTCGCGGACGAGACCGTAGCCCTCCACGAAGTGCAGGAGGTCCTCCGTCGACACTTCCTCGAAGGTCTTCGACTTGACGAGCCTGTCCTCGATGAAGATGTCCCATCTCTTGAGGAGCCCCCTGCTCGTGGCCACCCGATAGACGATGATCGCAGCGACGATGAGAATGAGAGAGTTGATCGGAATCTCCGCGCCCTGACTCGAAACGAGCGACGAGGTGACCGTCACGATGATCGCTACGATTCCCGCGTTGCCGGCGACCATGAGCCCCTTCGCGATCTTCCGCCTCCGCGGGTGATTGACGATGGACTCGGCCTCTCTCGTGGTGAAGCCCGTACCGGAGAACGCGGAGAGGGCCTGGAACTCCGCCCGCTCACGGTCCATCCCCGTCATCATGAGCGCTATCGACGCCCCTCGCACCACGAGAAACATGACGAGCAGGGCCAGCACTGCAGGAACCAGATAGTAGATGCCGTGCATGGTGGCAACCTCCGTGGCTTCCGCTTCCGCTCAAGTCCCGTCTCACGTATGATAGCTGGGAACCTCGCTCTGTCCAGAGCCAACTCAGGGCGCTTCACTCCATCACGACAGACCCGCAACACGCCCGACGGAGGTCCGCCGGTGACCACACCCCACAGCGAGCACAATGCCCCGAGCGGAGAACCCTGAGTCTTCCGTCACCGACACTCGTCTCAGGACTTGATGCACGTTCACGGATGGCCTAGCATCGTTGGTCGTACCGTGCGTTCGACGCGGTGCAGGGATCTCCCACAAAGAGGGCACGCGATCTCCCAAGGCTCGACGAGAACGGGTGCTTTCCAAGGCGCAGGAGGACCGTCGATGGCGAACAAGATCTGCTACTTCGAGCTCATGGTGAGCGACCCCGAGAAGGCGAAGGGCTTCTACGGCTCCGTGTTCGACTGGAAGATCGAGAAGTCCGAGATGTTCGGCGACATGGACTACTACATGATCGACACCGGCGCAGAGCCCGCGGGCGGTCTCATGAAGAAGCCGGAGCAGGCCCCGCATTTCAGCATGGCGTCGTACATCCTTGTCGACAGCATCGACGAGACGCTCGAGAAGGCGATCGCCGCTGGTGCCGCGCCGAGCATCCCGAAGTCCGAGATCCCCACGATCGGCTGGTGGGCGCTCTTCTTCGATCCCGACGGCATCCCGATCATGCTCTTCGAGTCGATGGAGAAGTAGCGAGAGACGAAATCCACACTAGTGAACGATGCACGAACAGACCCATGGAGGGGACCTGGAACTCCGGAAGGAACTGAGCCTTCTCGATGTCTTCACGATAGCGTCCGGGGCCATGATCAGCTCCGGACTCTTCGTGCTTCCGGGCATCGCGTTCGCGCTTGCCGGACCCTCGGTCGTGGTGGCCTATCTTCTTGCCGGCGTCTTCGTTCTTCCCGCCCTGTTCAGCAAGGCCGAGCTGTCGACGGCCATGCCGAAGGCCGGGGGAACGTATTTCTACATCGAGCGTAGCCTCGGAGGCGCACTGGGGACCATCGGCGGCATGGCGGCGTGGTTCTCGCTCACGTTCAAGTCGGCGTTTGCGCTCCTCGGAATGGGCTCGTTCGCGATTCTTGTGTTCCCCGACATATCCCCCACGACCATCAAACTCGTGGCCATCGCCCTGACTATCGTCTTCATGATCGTCAACCTGATCGGCACGCGGCATGCGGGTAGGCTGCAGTCGGTGTTGGTCGTCGGACTTCTGGCGATACTCATCGTCTACCTGGTCCGCGGTCTGCCGGCGATCGACGTCCACCGTTACGTGCCGTTCGCACCGAATGGATGGGCGGCCGTCTTCGCAACCGCCGGGCTCGTGTTCGTATCATACGGGGGTCTAACCAAGGTCGCGGGAGTTGCTGAGGAGGTCAAGAACCCGACGAGAAACATCCCCCTCGGGATGTTCTTATCGTTCACGGTTGTCACGCTTCTCTACGTGGCCGCGATCTTCGTCGCAGTCGGCGTGACAGATGGTCCCACCCTCGCTGGTTCGCGGACCCCGCTTTCATTGGCTGCGAGCGCATTCATGGGAACTCCGGGGCTCGTCCTTCTGGCAGTCGCTGCACTCACGGCCTTCATCACCACCGGCAACGCAGGGATATTGTCGGCATCGCGCACGCCCATGGCCATGAGCCGCGACAGGATCCTGCCCGCGTTCATGGGACACGTTAGTGAGCGGTTCCAGACCCCGCACTACGCCATTCTTATTACCGGCCTCTTCATGATCGCCTCTATCGCGTTCCTCGACCTCGTGACGCTCGTGAAGATAGCGTCGACCATGAAGATCATCCTGTTCCTGCTCGCCAACCTCGCCGTCATCATCATGCGGGAGAGCAAGATCCAGAACTATCGGCCGTCGTTCGAGTCTCCGCTCTATCCGTGGATACAGGGAGCCGCGATCATCCTCTACGGGTTTCTTGTGTTCCGCATGGGCGCCGTGCCTCTCGTCGCAACGGCGATGTTCTTC
>JAUWRQ010000244.1 GCA_030610515.1 Candidatus Eiseniibacteriota bacterium
ACGATCTGGCCGGTCTGGTCGATACGGGAGAGAGGCGGACGCGGGACATCGGACTGCCCGTCATCGGAACACTCGACGAGCTTCCCGGACTACTCGAGGAGCACAGGATAGGCGAGGTCATCTTCGCGGACTCGACGCTGTCGAACGACAGGATCGCCGACTTCCTCCTGCGCACGAGGCGCAGCCCCGTCGACGTGAAGATGCTCTCCGGGTTCACCGACATGCTCACCCTGAGGGCACGTGTCGAGGAGTTCCTCGACCTCCCGGTCGTCTCGTTCGAGCGTGAAGCGATGCTCCGCGCGGGAGCGGGAGCCAAGAGGGTGGTGGACATCGTGGGGGCGATCGTGCTCGTCGTTCTGTGGGCGCCGTTCCTCGCCCTCTCGTCTCTCGTCGCAGGCTGCACGGGACGCGGGGCGGCGCTCGAAACCATCGAGCGTGTCGGCCACGACGGCGATCGCTTCGGGATGCTCGTGCTCCGCAGCGCCGGACGTCCCGGGCCTTTGAGGAGGTTCCTGACCTCGCACGGCCTCGCTTCGTTCCCTCAGGTTTGGAACGTTCTCAAGGGGGAGATGAGCTTCGTTGGTCCACGGCCTCTCTCTCCGGATGCCGCGGGAGCACTCTCTGCGAGAGCCGCGATCAGGTTCGACGCCAGACCGGGCATCACCGGACCGGCCCGGATCGCTGCAGCCGACGCCGGCGAGAGCGGCCGCGCGACGGCCGACACGGGCACGCGCAGTGACCGGAGCGCGACCGATCTCGAGACGTACTACGTACAGAGCTGGTCTCTGGGCGGGGACGCACGCATCCTCCTGCATTGGCTGGGACGATGCCTCGCGGGCCGCTGCCGCACGTAGGAACGAAGCTCATCCTCGCAGCCACGTCGCCGCCGTCTGAACGGAAATCGGCGGCACCACCGGAAGGGAATACGATGGGCACGATCATCTGTATGGCACTCGTAGTCGCGTTCGCGGCCGCGCTCCCGGCCACGGCCGCGGAGTGGGAAACGACCGCGATCCCGAACGGCGCACTGGCGCTCGACATGGACATACAGGGCGGAACCGTCTGGATATCGACGCACGGCATCGGCCTCGTTGGATACGACGGCAGCCTGTGGGTGTTGCACCGCGCCTCCGAAGGTGGCATACGAACGGACAGCTATAACTACACGGTTCTGGTCGACGCGGCGGGGAACAAGTGGGTCGGGCGGGACGGCACCAACACCGTGGATCGCCTGGACGATGCGGGCACGTATGACGACAAGTCGGATGACACGTGGAGCTACTACACCTACCTGGTCGAGTTGAAGAACAACCGTGTGTTCTCCATGGCCGAAACCCGCGACGGGGACATGTGGTTCGGCATGCGGGACGAGAACCACAACCAGCTCGGGACCGTCGAGCTGCTCGTCGAGAGCAGCGACACGACAGAGTGGTATCACTACGACAACGCATGGACACCGGACTCCACGAGCTTCTCCGACGACGACGTTCGCTCTCTCGCCGTCGACGCGTCGGGACGCCTCTGGATCGGGTACTACTCGAGCGGCGTCGACGTGTGGGACTACGGGGACCCCGGCGTGTTCGCGGACGACGTTTGGGCGCACTACTCGAGCAGCTCGGGCCTCACGAGCAACCTCGTGCAGGCCATCCACGCGGGGGACGACGGGCGCGTCTGGGTGGGAACGGCCTCTGGACTCTCCATCTTCGACCCCGCGACGGAATCCTGGAAGACCGTCGAGGGTCTGCCCGGCGATCAGGCTCACGCGATGGACACGGACGCGCACGGCCACATCTGGGTCTGTACGGACGATGGAGTCGCCGTGCTGTACAGTAACGGGATTGTCGACTCCGTCTACGGAACGGAGGACGGCATCCCTCACGACGACGTCACCGAGATCGCCGTCGATCGCGAGACCGGGATCGTGTGGGCCATCGCCGTCGACGAGAACACCCAGGCGACGGTGCTCTGCAGCTACGAGTCTGGGTACACTTCGGAGGTGGGCCAGATCTTCGCCTACCCGAACCCGTGCAAGGAAGGCCGAGATCCACCTCTCATCACCGTCTACGGCGCACGTGAGGGCTCCGATGTGACCATCATGGACATCACGGGAGAGGAGCTGCGGACCCTCCGGCCGACTGAACCGTACGTGTGGGACACGCTCGACTCGGCCCACAACGAGGTGCCGAGCGGCGTCTACGTCATCCGCGTCGAGTCGCCTGACGGGACGGTCTCTCTCGCGAAAGTGGCCGTCGTGAGGTGACGTCTCGAGGACTCGGGCACGGCCGAACGCGATGCGTTCAGACCGTGGCACGGGGTCCTCCAACTCGAGCGAGACGGAAGAGGACGGAAGCAATGGACGAGAAGGTCAGGACCCTCATCGTCGGCGCGGGAGCGGCGGGCACGATGGTGGCCAAGGAGATGGCCATGAGGCCCGAGCACGGCTACGTGGTGGCGGGCTTCCTGGACGACGACCCGACCAAGATCGGCGAGAAGATCGCTGGCGTACCCGTCCTCGGCCCGATCGGCGATCTCGTCTCGCTCGCGGAAGAACACGCGATCCAGCATATCGTGATCGCCATTCCGTCGGCGTCCGGCAGCAGCGTGAGGGAGACCGTGCGCTTGGCCTAGGAAACCACGCGTCCCTTCATGATCGTCCCGGGAGTCTGGGAGATAATCCTGGGCGACGTCGAGATAAGCCAGATCAGACAGGTCGAGCTCGACGATCTCCTCGGGCGAGAGACGGTCGTCCTCGACACGAAGGAGATGACCGACGACATCCAGGGCAGGACGGTCCTCGTGACCGGAGCGGGGGGCTCGATCGGATCGGAGCTCGTCCGGCAGGTCGCGTCGTACGGACCGGAGCTGGTCGTTCTCATGGGACGCGGCGAAAACAGCGTCTACGAGATCGACCTCGAGCTGTCGCTGTCCCACCCCGACGTCCTCAAGGTGGCTCTGGTCGGCAGCGTGACGAATCCGGTGACCCTCGAGAACGTCTTCAGGAATCATCGCCCCGACATCGTCTTCCACGCGGCCGCACACAAGCACGTACACCTGATGGAGGCGTATCCGGAGGAGGCCATCCGGAACAACGTGACCGGAACACGCGCCTTGGTCGACGCCGCGGTTCGGCACGGCGCCAAGCGGTTGGTGATGCTGTCGACCGACAAGGCGGTGAGACCCCACGGCATCATGGGCGCGTCCAAGCGGCTGGCCGAGCTCACCTTGATAGAGAAGGCGCGCAGCGGCTGCGACACGAAGCTCGTTGCTGTCCGGTTTGGGAACGTCCTCGGGAGCAGGGGAAGCGTTGTCCCGATGTTCAAGGAGCAGATCCGTCAGGGCGGCCCGGTCACCG
>JAUWRQ010000187.1 GCA_030610515.1 Candidatus Eiseniibacteriota bacterium
ACATCCACAGGAGCTCTGGGTCGCCGGCGGCGCGGCCGCTAGGCACAACGGGGCGCACGTTGTCCACGACCGAGCCGTCGGTAACGGGTCGAGATGACCACGTCTCCCCGCCGTCGTCGGTCTGCCAGCGCTCGATCTCGTAGACCTCATCCACCTTCCTCGAAAGGTAGACGACGTCCGGATCGTCGTGGTCGAGCGCGATCCCACCGGAGTAGTACCGCTCGTGCGTTATGCCGAACCCGGGCCGTGGGAATGCCGGTCCCGCGGCGGTCAGCTCGGTCGTCGTCCACTCACCGTCGCGCCATCGCGCGTAGCGATACCTGTGGTCGTCGTCCGAGACGAAGAGCGCGTAGACGATGATGGGCGCGCCCGCCTCGTCGAACGCCACGTCCCACACCCACGAGAGCCCCGAGGAGATACCATCGTATACGGTGTCGCACTCCTCCGTCCGCGCAGGCATGTCCGAGAGGTCGCGAATCAGCGTTCCGTCCGCGCGGTACAGCGAACCATCGCGATACTTGAGGTAGTGTATTCCGTTCTCCTTCTTCTCTTCCCCCGGATGTCCCCGCGTGAAGGCGATGTGTATCTCGTCGACGTCGTTCGATGCGACAACGAAGTACGGCCTGCGTCCCTCGGTCCTGAGGAAGACCCCCTCGAGGCTCCAATCGCTGCCGTCGTCCGACGTGGCAAGAATGGGCTGCCCGTTCCCGCCCCGCCAGAAAAGGTAGATCTTGTTGCCCTCACCGGAGAGTTGAACCGGCGTCGGGTAGCTCCAACCGAACGAACCTGCCGCGTTGTCGACGATCGCCCCGACGGGGCCCCAAGCGGAAATGTCCTCCGGCCGCTCGGACACTCTGTAGTAGACGCCTCCCTCCTTGCGTTGCCTGACGCCGCCGTGTTTCTTCCGCCAGCAGTGCGGCGCCGAGAAGACGACCAGGCGGCCATCGGGGCGCACGAGAATGGAGGGGTTCGAGTGATCGTCGCGGTCCTGGTCGCGCCAGAGCGTCTGTGTTTCGATGCTCCCGTCCGGATCGATGGCGGCGATCTTGACGTCGCCCCTCGTGTCGATCCATCCGGTGTAGGTTCTCCGGAGGACACCTTCATACGTGACGGCGCGCGGCCCGCCGAACCACGTCCACGCCGCGTCTTCGCTGAGCACTGGATGTGCCTGGTCGAGCACCGGGACGGAGGCCGCTCCGCTCGACGTTCCGGACGAAGGCGCCCAGATGAGAAGGGTGAGCAGGACAACGCACGCGGCGGACAGGCTCCGCCCGAGGCTGAGACGATCAGGATGTTCCGTCATCGCTCCCCCACCATCGTCGGGCGACGCTCCGTCGAGTCTGCTTCGCGCCCGGGGGACTACCTCAGCACGACGAGTTTGCGCGCGGACGTCTCCCCGCCACGTGTTGCGCGGACGAAGTATACACCACCAGCGACCCGATGTCCGGCGGCGTCGCGGCCATCCCAGACGAGCGTGCCCCTCACGTCGGAGGCGAGCCCATCGTGGAGTGTGGCCACGAGACGACCCGTGAGGTCATAGACGGCAACGGTGAGCTTCGTCTTACCCGTCGGAGCCTCGTAGCCGATCGCCGACGAGCGCGCGAACGGGTTCGGGCGCGGAGCGTGGAGCGACAGCTTCGAGACGGGCAGCTCATCCTCGCCCACACCGGAGAGTCCGCACCCGCCAGCGCCGTATCTGCCGATCTGCTCGCCCCACGGGTTCTGCGCCGGGAGGCACCGCGAGTCGGTGTGGAGCGTGAAATCGTACGCCCCCGCGTCGCAATAGAGGGGGTCGTAGGAGATGTTCTCGTTGCGCAAAAGCTCGCATTCCCCGCAGACGGTGTCACCGCCGGCGTTGGCGTAGATGTCGCAGTGGTCAATGCAGGGATCGGCTTCCCCGATGCACGTGACGGCGGCGCCGGTGACCGTGTGGGATATGATGGAGTACAGGACGGAACCCCAGGAGTCCTCGAACTCCACCGCGCCCGCGAAGTCTCCGGTCGCCACGTTGTTGACGATCGTCGAGCGCATGATCCCCGTGCCGTAGTCGTTCTCGAAGTAGACGGCGGCACCGAACTCACTCTCGTTTCCAACGAAGAGCGTTCGCTCGAGATCGGCAAGCGACCACGCACAGTACATCCCGCCGCCGATGTTGGCGTAGTTCTCGCGAAACGTGACGTCGCGGAGTCGAGCCGTTGAATCTATGCAGTACATCCCGCCGCCTCTGTAGTCGGCGCCGTTCCATACGAACTCACCGTTTCTGAGCTTGGCGACGGGATCGGGCCTGCCGTCGTCGCTTCCGCCGGGTTCGGCGCCGCGGCTCTTGACAAGAGTGTTCTCGCCATAGGCGCCACCACCGGAGTCGGCGCCACAGTCCACGATGAGAACGTCCTCGATCACGGGACAGCCCCGGGTCCACGCGATCCCACCGCCCATCCGGGCCGAGCAGCTCTCGATGACGAGGTCTCTGAGAGTCGGCGAGGCCACGTTGCAGAGGATTCCTCCGCCGCCGTAGTCGGGCAGGTCGCGGCCCTTGTAGGAGATCCCGCCATTCCTGATGGTGAACCCGGAGACGAGGGCGGTTGTGTCTTGACCTTCGAAGTAGAACGCACGACCGGCGTGCTGGCAGTCGATGATGACGTCGTCGCGGTCGCCCCACCCTTTCACAGTGATGTTGCGCCCCTCGAACTGCAGATCCCTGTTGTCGGGACCGGTGTATGTGCCGGCAAGGACAATGACTGTGTCGCCGTCGCACACGGCCGCGTCGATCCCGTCCTGGATCGTCAACACATCGCCGAAGCCACCAGCGTCCACGTAGATCACGCGCGGAGAGGCGTACACGCTGAGATCGTCTTCCCCGCTCCCACCGATGCTGTCCGCGTAGCTCGAGTAGTGGAAGGACATGCCGCTGACGGTGCCCCTGGCGCCCACCTCGATGGTTGCGTATCCCGTGTCGCACCTCGCCAGCACCTGCCACGACACCGTGTCCGCCGTGCCGGTCGCGCCGATTCCGGGCAGGGGTTTCACGGCGGGCTCAGGCCACGGCAGCGAGAATCCCGGCGGGAGCTGGATGGAGGCTGTGGGAGTCCCTGCGGCGTAGTCCCCCTCGAACGGATGCGGCCCGGGGTAGGTGACGCCCGCAGACACCGTGAACTCCTCACCGTTGGGTACTGCCTGAGGAACCGTGACTTCCACGTCCCACGGCTCCGCGAACATCGCCCACCTGTACCACTGCCTCCAGAGGTCGTCGACGAGGAACGCCTGGTTGAAGTGGACGTTGGGACCTTCGTAGGGCGGGTTGTACCATGGATCGTGGACAATGAAAACATCGGTGCCGTCGTCGTAGCCCTTGACGACCCTGAAGTGCCCTGACGCGTGGCTCGCGTCATACCAGCAGAGGATGATGATCGGATAGTCGGAGCTCACCAAGGTCTTGAGATCGTTGTACCTGTCCGGCCAGTCGGGATCGTTGTCGTCAGGAAAGGACCACCAGTTGTCGCTGGCCGCATACCCAAGCGCCCGCTCGCTGTACCCCTGGAAGTACGGCGACTGCATCGACGTGCTCATGCCGCTGAAGTGCGCCGCGCGTCGGAGGTCGCTGGCGTAGGTTCCTGCTGACGATGTTGTGTTCGCCACGCGGGCGATGTCGGCCTGGTTGACGTGCTCGCCCCAGTAGTCGAACATCATCTCGAGAGCAGCAGGCCCGCAGTTGTAGCTGTTTTGCTGATAGTAGTGAGGGACTCCAGTGATGTCGTAGCTCGCTGGGTAGCGGGCCGGTCGGCTCTCCAGCCGCCCCCATTGATGATCCGGCTCGGGCGAGGGCTCCGGCCCGCGCGCAGCTCCGCGGTCGATGGCCTCGGGCATCAGCTCCGCATCGGGACCGGCACGAACATCGCCCGGGTCCGTCACGCTGACGAAGACCTCGCGACCGTCCGTCTCTGAACGGGCGTGCCAATAGAGCCGCTTGTCGGGCATGCTGACCGCACGGAACTCCTCCACGGTGC
>JAUWRQ010000291.1 GCA_030610515.1 Candidatus Eiseniibacteriota bacterium
GAGAGCCGCTGGATGTACGCGCGCAGCTCGCGATAGCCCATTTCCTCAGGCTCGAGCTTGCGGCGCCTCAGGTCATCCGGCGATGGCTCCGAGTAGGGAAGCTCGTACGAATCGAACGGCTGCGCCTGTTCGCCGCCTTCCGAGAACTCCCTCCTGAGCCCGTCCTCGAGGATCCAATGCTCTCCGTTCCACTTGCCGTACTCGGCGTCTATACGGAGCACCGGGCGAACCTCGGCGTCGAATTCCTCGATGGTCACCTGCTCCACGGTCCCTCTCTTGGTGTTCAGGTGACGGGCCAGGAAGACGGCGCCGTCGGGTCTGACGTAGATCACGTTGCTGCGCGTGACTTGGCCGGGCGTCTTCCTGATGTGCTGTTCCTCGATCTCGAGTCTGGTCGAGGTCGCGGGAGGAAGCACTAACTCTGCGACGACCATGCTTGCGAGGCTCAGCGTGAGCGCAAGCAGGAGGTGAGGAACGAGCATCCTGTGCAGCGAGACACCGCAGCCTTTCATTGCCATGATCTCGCGCCTTCTCGCCAGGCCGCCGAGCGACAGGAGTGTGGCCAGGAGCATGGCGACCGGCATCGTCAGGACGATGATGAGAGGCATGTAGTGCAGGTAGTAAGACAAGACGGTGGAGAGCTCGACCTGATTGTCTATGAAGGTATGGGCGTGATCGAAAAGGTCCACGAGGACGAAGATACCAACGAACCCCGCGAAAACGAGGCCCAGGGGCTTCAGGGTCTTGCGGAGGAGGTATGCGTCCAAGATTCTCATTCGGAGGACTCCGGGCGATCGGCGTTCTTCGGGGCGCGCACCACCAAGTCCACAAGACGCGTGACGCGGCCGCCGCGCCATTCGAGGGAGGCCGACAGTGTCAGGAAGATCCCGACGCCTCCGAAGACGACGTTCGGGGACCACATGGCCCAAAACGGTGTCACGATGCCGCGGTCGCCGAGCTGCTCGCCCCCTATCAAGAAGAGATAGTAGACGAGGAAGAAGAGCATCCCTATGCCCGCGCCCATCCCGACGCCTCCGCGCCTGCCGCGGATTCCCAAGGGCGCTCCCAGGAGAACGAACACGATGCACGAGAAGGGTATCGAGAACTTCTTGTGGTACTCGACCTCGAGCTTCCTGGCCTTGCGCAACGCCGAACTCGTGGTCCTGGTCTCCGATTCAACTCTCTTCATGATTCGAGCGCGCTCGCGAAGGACCCCGGGTTCAGAGGACTCCTCAGGGAGCGTTTCCAGGAGCTCGGCGACCCGGCCGGTGGCGACCTCCGCGTCGATCCTGAGAGCATCGATCCTGTCACGGAGCTCCGAGAGGCTCAACTCGCGATCGCCCCGTTTGGCCCGGTCCGTTCGCACTAGTTCTGCCGTACCCTGCTCGACGTTGATCGTGTGCCTCTCGAATAGCAGGCGGCTGTAGCGCGTCGGATCATCCGGGTCGAGCTCGTGGATCTCGCCGTCCAGAAGCTGCATCCGGATGGTCTGTTCGTGTTCGCTCGTGGATATGGTCCCGCTCTTGGCGACGATCGTCTGCAGCGGATCGTCACCCCCCATCCGGTGGATTCTGACGTCGAAGATCTGGGACGTCTCTGAGTCGAGGCTGCCGACGATGATCCGATATCCTCCGGGAAGGGTCGTCATGATACCGGGCTCGATCGTCGCGAGCGGACGGACCCTGTTTATGTCGACCAGGAGCGCCTTCAGGCGGTGGTTGGCGCTGGGGAGAAGCTGGTTGCCGAAGAAGAAGAGTCCAACCGCGATGACGACGGACGCCGCCAGGACCGGGGCGATGAGTGAGAAGACGCCGATGCCGGTCGACTTGGCGGCTGTTATCTCGTTGTCCCCCGAGAGCCTGCCGAAGGTGGTTAGGACGCCGACCATCACGGCCATCGGCACGGCGAGGAGCGTCATCCATGCCAAGCTCAGAGCGAACGCCTCGAGAACGGCGAGTCCCGGGACGCCCTTGGCGATGAAGAGATTCAGATAGTCAACGATGAAGTCCATCGAGAGCACGAAATAGAATATGGCAAGCCCGGCGGCGGCGGGCACAAGGTGTGCGCGGAGAACGTATCTGGAGAGGATGCTCATCGTGAATCCGTGGAACGGGCGGGCCTGAGTCCCGCTGCCCGTTCACCTGGAGGCCTCGACGGCAAGCTCAGGCAACCGTCCGTTCGCCTGACGGCCTCGACAGCAGGTTCAGGCAACCGTTGGCTTCTCGCGAAAACAAGATATACTACCATAAGCTGAAATGCCGCAACACGATTCGGAGCGGGTTCCCGCCCCCGAGCGAGCCTCGGGAGTGATGGGGGCCTGTGGGGTCACTGCATGCCGAAACTCGGAGCGACGCGCTACCCCGATGTCGTGACTGCCGTCGCGCTTCTCGTATTCACGTTCGCGAGTACCGTGGTCTGTCAGGACGCAACGCCTGACACCGTCTTCGGGGTCACGGGTCCCGACTCGCTCACGGGCGTGGCGGCCGACACGGTCGCCGTCGGTCCCCCAGAGCCGGCGCCGCCGGACACCATAGCTACCGACTCGCTCGAGTTGGAGCCTCCGGGCACGGTAGCCGCCGACTCACTCGGATTCGAGCCCTCAGGTGTGATCGCCGCCGACTCGCTCGAATTCGACCCCTCAAGTGCGGTCAGCGCCGACGCACTGAGGCTCCCCCCCGCACATGCGGTTGCTGCCGACTCCCTGGCGGCCTCCGACACGCTGGCGTTCCCCGGATCGGCTGGCGCCGTTGGCGCGCCTCCTCTCCGCACTGCAGAACCCGGTGTCGCGATCCCCGACTCGCTCGCCGCGGCGGCTCCCGACACGACCGAGGCGGAGCGTCCCATTCCCGCAGTTCTGCTCGGGGGTGTGGGTTTCCGCGTGCCGTTTGAACACTCGATGGTTTTCGTGAGGCCGTGGACGTTTCGTGC
>JAUWRQ010000101.1 GCA_030610515.1 Candidatus Eiseniibacteriota bacterium
AGCGGGATGACGCTGTCGCCCTGGTGAAGCGACACGCGGTCACGTCCGCCGTTCTTGGCGTGGTAGAGCGCTTCGTCCGCACAGGTCACGAGTTCCTCCGGAGTCGAGACGTGAGAGACCGGCCATGCGGCTGCGCCCACGCTGATGGTGACGTGAAGCGATTGGTCGCGCCACTGGATCGGCGTCGTCTCGACCATCCTCCTGAGCCGCTCCCCGCTCATGCCCGCGTCCGAGAGACCCATGCCGGGCGCCACGACGAGCATCTCCTCTCCCCCGTACCGACAGACCACGTCCCCGGCCCGGATGTTCTCCTCAACGATCGAGGCGACAGCGACGAGAACCGCGTCGCCCGCGTCGTGTCCAAACGTGTCGTTGAACACCTTGAAGTGGTCGATGTCGACCATGATGAGGCTCAGCGGGGTGCCGTGGCGCGTCGCGCGGGAGAACTCCTCGGAGAGTCTTCGCATCCCGAACCGCCGGTTCAGCATGTGCGTGAGCTCGTCGATTGCCGCGAGCTCCTCGAGCTTCCGGTGAAGAACGGCGTTGCCCAAGTACGGCGCCGCCTGACTTCGTATGGCGTCGGCGAGCTGAACCCGCTCATCAGACATCTCGGCATCGGAGCACGCCAGCACAACCAGACCGGTAGCACGCTGCTCAGCCATCAGCGGCACAAGAGCCACGGACTCGGGAACGAGCGTGCCGAGCGGACTCGACATGCGGACCCATTCGAATCCATCCCTCGAAGGCGAGACCTGGATGAGCTCGCCGGTCGAGAGCGACCGTTCCGCGAGGCCCTGGGTCGCATCGATGTTCTCCGGAAGCTCGTCGCTCTTGTCTACTCCGGTACGCGACAGAAGCTCTAGCCGCTTCCCCGTGTGTCCATAGAGCACCCCGGCCTTCGCGCCGCATATCCCAGTCAGCGAGCCGAGAATGCAGGAGGCCACCGTGTCCAGGTCGACGCTCGTGGAGAGCTCGACCAGGAGCTCCCTCGTGGTCGCCTCCACGGATATCCTTCTACCGATCGCTTCCGTCATGCTATTGAACGATGTCGCCACTTCCCCAATCAGGTCGTCACTGGTCACGGCTATCTTGCCGCCGTCACTGCAGCCCGCGCCCGTGTCTTGAGCCACCGCCACGGCCTCGTTGATGTGCAGCATTCCGGCGACCACGCGAGAGAGTTCGCGGGACACGACGACCTTGAACAGGACGAAGTTCGCAACGCCAACGACCAGGCCGGCCACGATGCACATCACGTAGAACCTGAGCGACAGCGCGGCGGTCGTGCCCAGGGACGCCCGCGCGAACGCGGGGAAGATGAAGCCCACGATGGCCCCGAACGCGAGCATCGTGAGAAGCAGCTCTCTGAAGACCGACCGCTTGGACTCGCGGTCCGTCGAGCGGAACCGCCACATGCCAACCTCCCTTGGACAGATGCCCCCGCACAGAAACGAGCAAGATTCATGCCACGAGGCGGGACGTGTGTGGTTGCAGGGCGCGGCCAGGAAGCGCCGCCGGGCGCAGAGATGTGCGGCGCGAGAGGGCATGATGCTGCCGCCCGACGAGAGCGTGACGCCATCGCCCGACGGACGGGGCGGAGTCGGGTACCTAATTCCCGCTGGAACGCCCACGGAACAGGCGTTATCATGGACGCGTTGTCCTCCACGGAACAAGCGCCGTCACCGACACGGGCCGACCTCTGGAGCTGCGGGCGCTCCCAGGTTCTGACCCCCGGAGAGTCGATGTGAGAATAGCCCTCTGCCAGCTCAACCCCACCGTCGGCGACTTCCAGGGCAACGTGGCCCTCATGGATAACGCGCTCGCCCGGGCGTCCGAGGAACACCCGGACCTCGCGGTCTTCCCGGAGCTTTTCATCACCGGCTACCCGCCACAGGACCTGCTTGAGAAGCCCTGGTTCATCGACCAAGCCAAGCGTGCCCTCTCGAGCGTCTCCGCGACGTCGCGGAAGTACCCCGAGATCGGCATCCTGACAGGCACCGTAACGAGAAGCGACCGGCCCTCCGGCAAGGGCCTCCGAAACTCCGCGATCCTCCTCAGAGACGGTAAGGTGCTGGCGACGGTTCACAAGTCGCTCCTCCCGACGTACGACGTCTTCGATGAGGCACGCTACTTCGATCCGGGCGAGGAGATCCGACCGATACCATTCAATGGTGAGGTGCTCGGTATCTCGATCTGCGAGGACGCGTGGAACGACCCGTCGCTGTGGCATCGTCCCATCTACGTCCGCGATCCCATAGCCGAGCTCGCGGAGAAGGGTGCCACGGTCTTCGTGAACATCTCCGCCTCCCCGTTCCACGCCGGCAAGGCCGAGATCCGCTACCATCTCTTCGCTCGGCACGCCGTGAGGCACGGGATTCCGTTCGTCGTCGTCAACCAGGTCGGAGGCAACGACGAACTCGTCTTCGACGGGCGGAGCGGCTGCGTCTCGCCCGACGGGACGCTTCCTGCGTATCTTCCCGCCTTCGACGAGAGCGTGCGCATCGTCGACCTCGCGCGGGCCGCCAACGGGCAGTCGTTCGTGCCGGACGATGAGATCGAGTCGATAGGGCGAGCCCTCGTCGTTGGGCTTCGGGACTACGTCCGGAAGTGCGGGTTCCAGAAGGTGGCCGTCGGGCTATCCGGCGGGATCGACTCCGCCGTGGTCGCGGCGCTGGCGGCGGAGGCGGTGGGTCCGTCGAACGTCTTCGGAGTCACGATGCCTTCTCCATACTCATCGACTGGGAGTAGTGAGGACTCGAGGGTGCTCGCCGAGAACCTCGGAATCGGATTCGCAGTCATCCCGATCTCGGACATCTACCAGTCCTATCTCGACGAACTCCAGCCGTACCTGAGCGGTCCCGAGGTCGGCGTCACCGAAGAGAACGTCCAGGCCCGCGTCAGAGGGAATATCCTGATGGCGCTCTCGAACGAGTCGGGCCATCTCCTCCTTTCCACCGGCAACAAGAGCGAGCTGGCCGTCGGGTACTGCACGCTCTACGGCGACATGAGCGGAGGGCTCGGAGTCATCTCCGACGTCCCGAAGACGACCGTCTACGCGCTCGCGGAGCATCTGAACCGCGACAGCGAGATCATACCCCGGGCGATCATCGAGAAGCAGCCCTCGGCGGAGCTCAGGCCCAACCAGAGCGACCAGGACACTCTCCCGCCATACGACGTGCTCGACGGAATCCTCGACCTGTACGTCGACGGCGGTGCGTCTCCCGACGAGATCGTGTCGCAGGGCTTCGCGGCGGAGACGGTGAACTGGGTCACGAGGGCCGTCAACAGGAACGAGTACAAGAGACGACAAGCGGCGCCGGGCCTCAAGGTCACGAGCAAGGCCTTCGGCTCCGGCCGCCGCATGCCGATAGCGGCCCGGTACGAGCCGTAGAAACCACCGGAAGGAGCGAAAGCAACGTGATCGATCCGCGATACGCCAAGCTCGCAGGAGTCCTCGTCAACTACTGCCTCGACATGCAGAAGGGCGACCTCTTCCAGATCAACTGCTCTCCCCTGGCGGCTCCGCTCGTCACCGAGGTCTATCGCGAGGCGATCAAGGTGGGAGCGCACCCGTTCCTGCGAGTCAGCCTCCCCGGTCTCGACGAGATATTCCTCAAGGAAGCCAGAAAGCACCAGCTCTCGCACGTGAGCCCGATCGCCGAGTTCACGGTGCGGAACGTCGACAAGCTCCTCTCCATCCGCGCCGCGTCCAACACGAAGGGCCTGGCCAACGTCGACCCGCAGCGTCAGGCAACCGCGAGAGCCTCGAACAAGGACATCTTCGAGACGTTCATGACGCGCTCGGCCGCGGGTGAACTCCTCTGGTGCGGCACGCAGTTCCCGTGCAATGCGAGTGCGCAGGACGCCGAGATGTCGCTCTCGGAGTACGAGGACTTCGTGCTCAAAGCGTGCCTCGTCCATAAGAAGGATCCGGTGGCAGCCTGGAAGAGCGTGCACAGGAAGCAGGCGAAGTTCTGCAGAATGCTCGACCAACGGAAGACCCTCCGCATCGTGTCAAAGGGAACAGACGTCTCGATGAGGATAGAGGGTCGGAAGTGGATCAACTCGGACGGCAAACACAACATGCCGTCGGGCGAGATCTTCACGAGCCCCATCGAGGACTCGGTGGAGGGTAAGGTGTCCTTCTCGTTCCCGGCGTGCATGGCCGGTCGGGAGGCGCACGGCGTCGTCATCGAGTTCAAGAAGGGTAAGGCCGTCAAGGCCCACGCATCCAAGGGTGACCACCTCCTGAACGCGAGCCTCGACGCCGACGAGGGCGCTCGGTTCGTGGGAGAGGTTGCGATCGGCACGAACTACGCCATCCAGAAGTTCACGAAGAACACGCTCTTCGATGAAAAGATCGGAGGCACCATCCACATGGCGCTCGGCGCTTCCTATCCCGACACTGGCGGGAAGAACAAGTCGAGCATCCACTGGGACATGGTCAACGACATGCGCGAAGGCGGTACCATCTACGCAGACGGCAAGGTCATCTACAAGGACGGCCGGTTCACTGACGGGTAGCCGCGGCACCCAACGGCAGACCCCACTTCGGCACTGATGGGGAGCCGCAACGCCCGACAGCGGACGCCACTTCGGCAAGGAGAGCAGTGTGACAGACCCGAGATACGAGGCGCTGGCCAAGATACTCGTCAACTACTCGGTCGAGGTCCAGAAGGGCGACCTGGTTGAGATCAACACGCAGCCGGTCGCCGAGCCGCTCACGAAGGAGGTCTATCGTGAGTGTCTCAGGGCAGGCGCCTATCCGTTCGTCAGATGCCACCTGCCGGGCCTCACCGAGATCTACCTCAAGGAGGCGAAGAAGCACCAGCTCAAGTTCCTGAACCCGATCTCCATGGAGGAGATCAACCGGATCGACAAGTTCATCTCGTTCTGGGCGGACGAGAACACGAAGTCCCTCGCCAATGTCGACCCGGAGAGGCAGCGCACACGGGCCGCGGCCACGGCGCCTCTCATGAAACGCTGGAACGAGCGCGAGGGGGCAGGCGAGCTCAAGTGGGTCGGGACGCAGTTCCCGTGCAACGCGAGCGCGCAGGACGCCGAGATGTCGCTCTCCGAATACGAGGACTTCGTGCTCACGGCGTGTCTCGTGCACAAGAAGGACCCGATAGCGGCGTGGAAAGCGGTCCACCGCAAGCAGGCGAAGATATGTCGCCGGTTGAACAAGACGAAGAAGATCCGGGTGGTCACGAAGGGCACCGATCTCTCGATGAGGGTGGCGGGCCGCAAGTGGGTCAACTGCGACGGCAGGGGGAACATGCCCGACGGCGAGATCTTCACCGGCCCCGTCGAGGACTCGGTCGAGGGGACGATATCGTTCTCTTTCCCGGCCTTCTACTACGGTAGAGAGTCCCAGGGCGTCCGCCTCACCTTCAAGAAGGGTCGTGTCGTTAAGGCCACGGCGTCCAAGAACCAGGACTTCCTCGAGTCCATGTTGAACACCGACGAGGGCGCCAGACGCGTCGGCGAGTTCGCCATCGGCACCAACTACTCGGTCCAGAAGTTCACGAGGAATACGCTCTTCGACGAGAAAATC
>JAUWRQ010000059.1 GCA_030610515.1 Candidatus Eiseniibacteriota bacterium
GACCCCTCTCCGTTCAGACGTTTCGTCCAGGGTCTCTCGCTCGAGACCGAGTTCAAGCTCAGCGAGATCACGACCACGGGGGAGAAGTGGAGGCTCTACGCACTCGATCCCGGCGTCGTGAGAGGAGAGGACACCGTGAAGGGCGAGGTCACGGGGAGACACGTAGCGCGCTCCGTGGCGCCCGACGGCTCGCGTTCCCTGCGCCTCGTGCTGAACACGCGCGACGCACTCGACCGAAGCTACGTGGAGTCGATGGAGCGGAGGAAGGAGCGCAGGGGAACGGTCGACTTCAAGCTCTCACCCTCGGGAAACGTGACCTACCGCCTTCAGGGAGACCTGGGGCGACGAGAGCAGCACTCCGAGGCCGAGGCCACTGGATACACTGGATACAGCTACGAGATCGACGAGAGATCTGCGCTTCTCGAGGTCTCCGCGCGGCGCCTCGGGGATCTGGAGGCCAAGGTGACGGCGGTCGTCAGGGGGACGGACGAGCGGCTCGACGAGATCAGCGTGACCGAGACGACAGTGACGCCGGCACTCACGTACAGACTCCGTGGAAAGGGGACGATCACGGCCTCCTTCTCGAGGATCGACCTCCGCACCGAGGCAGAGAGCCTGCCGGTCTACTTGGCCTCCGGGCGACGGCCGGGCGTCACGTCCGAGTGGAGGCTGTCCGCGGACTACAGGCTCAACCGATTCCTCACGAGTTCCCTGTCGTACACGGGCGAGAGGAAGCCGGAGAGCGCCACCAGGCACACCGTGGATGCGAGGGTCAATGCGTTCTTCTAGAGCACACGCGCGCGAGCTCATCGAGAGCAGGAGTCCACGGGGGAGCCGGGGCCGGGCGGCCATCGGGATTCCCGCGTGCGCGATCGCGGTGCTCCTGTGCCCGCTCGCACCCTCATCGAGGGCGGCGGTGCACGACACGGAACCCGTCGAGCTCGTCCGCATCGAGGTCGACGGCCACGAGAGCCTGAGCCGTCGCGAGATCGCGTCGATCCTGGCACCCGACGGCCTGGCGACTACCGACGAGTCGGTGCTCGGTGCGAGGGTGGACTCGCTTCTCCGGGTCCTCACACGGTCCGGCCGACCGTTCGCGCGCGTGGAGGTCGCGTGGAGCATCGCTCCGGATGGCCTGGTCCTCGACGTGGACATGGACGAGGGCCCCGAGGCCGCGCTCAGCGCACTAGTGGTGGACGGCGTCGTGCCGGGAGAGGCCGGAGTCGCGCCCCTGGACCTGTCCCCGGGCGACGTCCTCACGTCTGGGGCCATCGAGCGTGATGTCGACGCGCTCCTGGAGAGTCTCGATGAGACCGGCCACCCCTTCGCCGAAGTACGCGTCGCGGAAGTCGCGCGCGCGCGCGGCGGTGGTCTTGTGCTGCGGCTTGACGTCGTGCCGGGGCTTCCCACTCGCTTCGGCAGACTCGCTGTCGACGGCAACGAGGTCACGCGCGGCCACGTGATAGAGCGCGAGTCGGGCATCGTTCCGGGCGAGCCCTATCAAGTCTCGAAGGTGTCCGAGCTGCGCTCGAGGCTCGAGAGACTCGGGTTCTTCAGAACCGTGTCCGATCCGCTGGTCTCCGTCGATCCCCTGACCGGGCTCGCCACCGTCGGTGTTCAGGTCGAGGAGGGGGCCACGAGCCGGATCTCGGGCGTGCTCGGGTACGCACCGGAGCGGGGGGGCGACGAGAGCCTGGTGACCGGCGTCATCGACGTTGAGCTCCGGAACATCGCCGGAACCGGTCGCGAGGCCGCGGCGCGATGGGAGCGCGTTCGACGCGACTACACGAGGATCGATTTCTCGTATCGGGAACCCTGGCTTTTGGGCGCGCCGATCGACGTTGGAGTCCAGGGCGCGCAGACCGTCAACGATACGATCTACACGATCACGGAGGCGGACCTCCTCGTCACCGCGCGGATGGGTGGCAGGACGCGCGTCACGTGGGCGGTCGGCGCCGAGAGATACGTCCCCGGAGCGGCGGACGAGTACACGACCACGAGCCATCGGGCGAGCATGTCAGGCGAGTACGACGGCACCGACGTCCCGGGCAATCCGACAGCCGGGAACATTCTTCGATGCACGGTCGTCTACGCGGCCAAGAAGGACGCGGAGGGACGGCGGAGCCGCTCGGGCACGGCCACCGTGGAGGCCGAGGCGTATCTCGGCGTCAGATCCCGCCAGGTTCTTGCCCTCAGGGCTATGGCGGCGAGTCTGGCGAGCACCGAGGACGACGTCCCCTTCCACGAGCAGCTCACGCTCGGTGGGGCCGGGAGCCTCCGCGGCTACCGCGAGGAGCAGTTCCGCGGCACGAGGGTCGGCATCGCGTCGGTCGAGTACCGTCTCATCCTGTCGCGCCGTTCCAGGGTCCTCGCGTTCCTCGACGCGGGCTACTACTATCGTGGTGGCTCTATCTTCGCGAAGGGAATGAAGTTAGGATATGGAATCGGGTTGCGGGGTGAGACCCGCTTGGGTATAATCGCCGTGGACTACGGCCTGGGAGAGGGAGACAGCCTCCTCGATGGGAAGCTGCACGTCGGCCTCATCCGCGAGTTCTAGCGCATCCCCGCCAACTGACCAAGTGCAGGATCGAACCCCGGGGGGCACCGGGAGGGACGGGAATGAGCAGGGGCGGCTCCGCGCGCATCGATGAGCTTCGGGAGCTCATACGTCATCACGAGCACATGTACTTCGTGGAGAACGATCCCGAGATATCGGACGCGGAATACGACGAGCTCATGGACGAGCTCGCGGGGCTCGAGGAGCATCGTCCGGATCTCGTCACCCTCGACTCGCCCACGCAGAGGGTCGGCGGCGCCCCGACGGACGGCTTCCGCACCGTCCATCACATGGTTCCCATGCTCTCGCTCGACAACACCTACTCGGCCGACGAGCTTCGCGAGTTCGACCGCCGCGTGAGGTCGCGCCTCGAGGGAGCTGAATCGGGCTACGTCGTCGAGCTCAAGCTCGACGGTGTGAGCGTCTCCGTTCGCTACGAGGACGGCGTCCTGGCCGTGGGCGCGACCCGTGGCGACGGGAGCCGCGGCGACGACGTGACCGCCAATCTCCGGACCATCCGCTCCATCCCGCTCAGGCTTCGGGGCGTCACGTCCGGATCTCTCGAGGTGCGCGGCGAGGTGTTCATGCCGCGATCGGGTTTCGGTGAGCTCAACGGGCGCAGGAAGAAGGCGGGGGATCCACCGTTCGTGAATCCGCGGAACGCCGCCGCCGGCTCGCTCAAGCTTCTGGATCCGAGGGACGTGGGCGGGCGTCCGCTGGACGCCTTCTTCTACCAGCTCCTGGGTGGCGAGGCGACGACTCAGCAGGAGGCCGCCGACGAGATGAGGGGGATGGGTTTCCGCGTGAATCCGGAGTCCACGCTGTGCGACGACATTGGTGCTGTCATAGAGCACGTTCAGGCTTGGGAGAGTAGGAGATCCGGGCTCGACTACGACACCGACGGCATGGTCGTCAAGGTGAACGAGCTTTCGCTCCAGGAACAGCTGGGCTCGACCTCCAAGAGTCCCAGATGGAGCATCGCGTACAAGTTCCCGGCGCAATCCGCGACGACGGGCGTCGAGGCCATAGTCGTACAGGTCGGCCGGACGGGGAAGCTTACGCCGGTCGCGGAGCTCACGCCCGTCTTCGTGTCCGGCTCGACCGTGTCCAGAGCGACGCTCCATAACCAAGATGAAGTGGAGCGCCTGGACGTCAGGGTGGGAGACACCGTCATCATAGAGAAGGGCGGCGAGGTCATTCCGAAGGTCGTCAAGGTCGTGAGGTCGAAACGCGAAGGCAGGCCCAGGCGGTTCCGGATGCCCGATTCGTGCCCGGTCTGTGGGCAGACGGTCTCCCGCGCGGAAGGGGAGGTCGCCCACCGGTGCCTGAACGTTCGCTGTCCGGCGCAGGTCAGGGGCAGCATCGAGCACTTCGCGGCCAGGGGCTCGATGGACATCGAGGGGCTCGGTCCGGCGCTGGTCGAGCAGCTGGTCGGGAGCGGTCTCGTGGCCGACTACGGCGACCTGTACGGACTCACGGAAGAAGATCTCGTGCCGCTCGAGCGCATGGCCGAGAAGTCGGCCTCCAATCTCCTCGAGGCCCTGCGCGAGAGCAGGAAGAGGCCCCTCGCGAGAGTCCTGGCGGCGCTCGGGGTACGGCACGTCGGCGTCAGGGTCGCGGCGCAGCTCGCGGGACGTTATCCGACGCTCGACGATCTGGCCCGCGCGCCCGCGGACGAGATCGCCGAGACGCCCGAGATCGGGCCCGTGATAGCCGCGAGCGTACGCTCGTTCTTCGACTCGCCGGAGAACGCGAAGGTTCTGGACAAGCTCAGGGCGGCGGGCGTGGGGGCCAGGGCGTCGAAGCGTCCGTCCACGTCGGGCAGCCCTCTCGCGGGAAAGGCCATCGTTCTCACCGGGAAGCTCAAGACGATGGCCCGAGGCGAAGCCAGAGAGGCGATCGAGGCCGCGGGCGGGAGGGTTGTCGGGAGCGTCAGTTCACGGACCGACCTCGTCGTGGCGGGAAGCGGCGCGGGCTCGAAACTCGCGCGTGCCCGGGAACTCAGAGTGCGCGTGATCAGCGAAGCGGAGTTCGTCGGTCTGCTCGAGCGATAGGATCTGCGAGCGCCGCTCCGCACACACGCAAACGGCGGGAGAATAGGCAAGAAAGAGGGGGTGGGCGATGAGGACGATGAGTGAGGCCCGCGAGGGCAGGGCGACTGGTGCCCTCGAGGAGGTGGCGGTAGCCGAGGGATCGCCGATCGCGGAGCTTGTGCCCAGGGTGGCGGAAGGTACGGTCGTGATCCTCAGGAACGCGAACGGATCGCGCAGGGCGGTGGGGCTCGGGTTGGGTCTGCGCACGAAGATCAACGCGAACATCGGTACGTCGGCCGACGCCTCGGATCTCGAAGAGGAGCTCCGGAAACTCGACGTGGCCGTCGAGGCCGGAGCGGACGCCGTCATGGACCTCTCTACGGGCGGCGATCTCGACGAGATCAGAAGGGCGATCCTGGGCGCGTCGAAGGTCCCGGTGGGGTCGGTGCCCATCTACCAGGCGGCCGTCCGGGCCCGAAGGTCGGGTGAGGGGATGGTGCACATGACGGCTGACGACCTCCTTGGGGCCGTGCGCGACCACGCCGAGGACGGCATGGACTTCGTCACCGTGCACTGTGGAGTGACGCGGGAGGTGGCGGAGCACTGCAGGACATCGAAGCGGCTGGCCGACGTCGTGAGCCGTGGGGGGTCGTTCCTCATGGAGTGGATGTCGTACAACCACGCTGAGAACCCCTTCTACGAGAGATACGACGACCTCCTCGATATCGCGGCCGAGCACGACATGACGCTGAGCCTTGGCGACGGCCTGAGACCGGGCGCCCTGGCCGACGCGAACGACAGCGCCCAGATCGCCGAACTCACCGTCATCTCCGAGCTCGTCGAGCGAGCCAGGGATCGCGATGTGCAGGTCATCGTCGAGGGCCCGGGACACGTTCCGCTCGACCTCGTGGAGTCGTCCGTCCATCTCGAGAAGTCCCTCTGCAAGGGCGCCCCGTTCTACGTTCTTGGTCCGCTCGTCACGGACGTGGCGCCCGGCTACGACCACATCGGCGCCGCCATCGGAGGAGCCGTGGCCGCAGCCGCAGGCGCCGACTTCCTGTGCTACGTGACACCCGCTGAGCATCTGAGGCTGCCGACCCTCGACGACGTGCGCGAGGGCGTGTACACCCTTCGGGTCGCCGCGCACGCGGCCGACATCGCCAAGGGTGTGCCCGGCGCGCGCGAGTGGGACGATCGTGTGTCCCGAGCCCGCAAGGCCCTGGACTGGGACACCGTGCTCTCGATGTCGCTCGACCCCGACAGGGCAAGGACCATCCGTGAGGCCTCCCTGCCGGCGGACGACGAGCTCTGCACCATGTGCGGTGAGTTCTGTGCGGTCAGGAAGATGACGGACGTTCGCGGCTCGGAGGGGGAATGAGCGAACACGCAGCTCCGTCGGGGTATCCTCGGGCGTACATCGGGATCGATCTCGAGACCACGGGAGTCGATCACCGCTCCGACGCCATCATCGAGATCGGCGCGACCCGTATCGTCGATGGCGAGGTAGCGGGGAGCTTCTCCACGTTCGTTGACCCGGGACGCGAGATCCCTTCGGACATCGTCTACCTGACCGGGATCACCGACGAGGACGTCCGGGGCGCGCCATCGATTGACGACGTGCTGCCCGACCTCGTCGAGTTTCTGGCCGACACGCCCCTCGTCGCGCATCAGGCGTCGTTCGACATCAACTTCCTGAACACTGCGGCGGCCAACCGGCCGGAGCTCCTTGTGGGCGGGGCCGGGGTCTTCGACACGCTCACCCTCGTGCGGGCTCTCGTCCCTCGGCTTCCGAGCCACAGGCTGGCGGCATGCGTTCGGTTCTTCGACATCGAGCACGAACACGCCCACCGGGCCGGCGACGACGCTCTCGCCGTGGCCAGGCTCTTCGGGAAGCTCCTGGAGTTCCTCGATGCGACCGGGTCGGCCGTGCTTTCGAACATGGCCAGGCTCGCCGACGCGCAGACGCGCAAGCTCATGGAAGCGACGCGTGAGCGCACGGAGGGCAGACTCGATCCGTTCGCCCTGCCGGACCACGGCCTCAGGGATGGCGAGCTTCTCCGGTACGACAACGTCCACAGGATCGATCTCAAGAGGACCCCGTCCGAGGTGAGGATCGACGTAGATCTGGATGAGGTGGAGACGCTTTTCGACAAGGAGGGCCCGGTCGGCGCCA
>JAUWRQ010000153.1 GCA_030610515.1 Candidatus Eiseniibacteriota bacterium
ATATCGCGCCGGCGGCCGCGTGCCGGGACATGAAGTCCGAGTCTCCGAGAGAGGTCTGAGACCCATGTTCGAAGACGAGATCAGGACTCCCGATTCGACCGAAGCCTCGCTTCAGGCGCTCGTCGAGTACATCTCCCGTGGGCTCGTGACGCGCCCGGACGACGTGAATGTCACGCAGGGGACGAAGGGTGACATGATCGTCTATGAGGTGCGGGTCGCCGACGAGGACAAGGGCCGCGTGATCGGCAAGAACGGCCGGACCGCGAAGGCCCTGCGCGCGATCATCGGCGCTGCGGCGACCAAGAACGACAAGAAGGCCACCGTCGAGATCATCGACTGAGGGACCTTCCGGATATTCCCTGATGCGGGCCGACGAGGTCCCGGGGTTCTCGATGACGGACCGGGACAGCTGGATCGAGGCGGGCGCCATCGTGCGACCGCACGGCATCAGGGGAGAGATCGCAGTAGACCTCAAGAGCGATCTTCTCGACCTCATGACCGAGGGCATGAAGGTCAGGCTCACGACTCCCAAGGGAGAAGAGAGCCGGCCGGAGGTGGAGAGGGCTCGCGCCCACAAGGGTCGTCTCGTGATCAAGTTCAAGGGGGTCGACTCCCGGAACGAAGCGGAGACCCTGAGGGACCGGGCGCTGTGGTTGACCCGGGAGCAGGTGGGCGAACTGCCTGAGGGGCGGTACTTCGTGGAGGACATACTCGGGCTCTCGGTCCACTCCGAGTCCGGGGAGTGCCTCGGCCGCGTCGAAGAAGTGCTCAGTATGCCGGCGAGCGACATCTACGTGGTTCGCGGAGCGAGCGGGGAGATACTGCTGCCCGTCGTCGACGAGGTGGTGAAGGAAGTCGACCTCGAGGGCGGCAGGATCGTGGTGCACCTGATAGAGGGATTGAGGCAGGGGGAAAAGTGAGGATAGACATTCTCACGCTTTTTCCCGAGATGTTCGAGGGGCCCCTGTCCGAGAGCATCATCAAGCAGGCCCGGGAGAAGGGTCTCCTGGACGTGCGGTTAACGAACATCAGGGACTTCGCCACGGACAAGCACCGGACCGCCGACGACTACCAGTACGGTGGCGGCAGCGGGATGGTGATGAAGCCGGAACCGATCTTTGAAGCGCTCGAACACGTGCGGCGGGCGTCGGGCGGCGCCCACGAAGCGGGAGTCGGCGACACCGGTCTCGCGGACGGCGGCGAAGCGACCATCCTTCTGTCCCCCCGTGGGACGCTCCTCGACCACGCGCTCGCGTCGGAGCTGGCGCGCAAGTCGAGGCTCGTCCTTATCTGCGGACACTACAAGGGTGTCGACGAGCGTGTAGCGTCTACCGTCACGCACGAGGTGTCGATCGGCGACTACGTGCTGACCGGCGGCGAGTTCGCTGCGATGGTCATGATCGACGCCGTCGTCCGGTTCGTCCCCGGGGTGCTGGGAGACATCGAGTCGGCAGAGACGGACTCGTTCTTCGGGGGGATCCTGGGACCGCCAAGCTACACGAGGCCGGAGAGCTTTCGTGGGATGGACGTGCCGGACGTGCTCGTGTCGGGCCATCATGAGATGATACGGCGCTGGCGGAGGAAGCAGGCCCTCAAGGCCACGCTCGACCGCCGGCCGGAGCTCCTTGAGCGCGCGTCGCTCACAGACGAGGACCTGGAGCTCCTGCGAGAGATAGAGGAAGAAGCGAACACCATCTGAGGAAGGTCTCTGGGAGCAACGACAAGAGGGAGCTGTCATGAACGAGAAGGTGAAGGCGATCGGGGAGCGTGCTCTGCGCGACGACATCCCGGAGTTCGCGATCGGAGACACGGTCCGGATCCACGTCCGCATCAGAGAAGGTGAAAAGGAGCGGACGCAGGCGTTCGAGGGAACGGTGCTCGCGCGGAAGGGTTCGGGGGTCCACGAGACATTCAAGGTTCGCAGGGTGTCGCAGGGCATCGGAGTGGAGAGGACGTTTCCGATCTGCTCCCCGAACGTGCAGTCCGTGGGCGTGACTCGTCGCGGCAAGGCGAGGCGCGCGAAGCTCTACTACCTGAGAGATCGCACCGGCAAGGCCGCCAAGACGAAGGCCAGGGACATCCGGTAGCGCGCTCGCGCAAGGGACCTGTAAGGACGATGCTCGATAGCGGTGGAGGGGAGACGTGCGCCACGCGCCCGCCGGACGAGGGCCCCGACGCGACGAGCGTCGAGACTCCCCCTGAACCGAGCAGGGCTCCACACAACCACCCTCCGCTCTGCGACCTGACCGTGATCGAAATACGAGAGCTCGTCGCCGGCGCTCTCCCGGAGCCCGGCGATTCGCTTTGGCGCGAGCTTCGGTCTGATTCCCGAAAGGGCGTCTCTCGCATCTGTGACAGCCTCGCGCGCAAACGGGAGCGCGCGTCCGCGGAGCGGGAACGCGCGAGGAGCCTCCGGCGTCACGAAGCCGCGCTGTGGGAGAAGGGGCTCGATCACGTGGCCGGTGTGGACGAGGTGGGGCGGGGGCCGCTGGCCGGTCCCGTCGTGGCGGCAGCAGTCGTGCTTCCCAGAGAACTCTCCTTCAGCGGCATCGATGACTCGAAGAAGCTGACGGCCTCGCGTCGTGAAGAGCTCTTCGACCTCATCCATCGGGACGCCGTGGCCGTGGGCGTGGGGCGCGTGTCCGAGTCCGTCATCGACGAGATCAACATACTGCGGGCGACGCACCGCGCAATGCGGGTGGCGCTGGAGGACCTGGGGCTCTCGCCGGACCACGTCCTGGTCGACGGCGATCCCATCCCGGACCTCGCGATCGAGCAGACCGGCATCCATCGCGGCGACGAGAAGTCGGCGGCCATCGCCGCGGCATCGATCGTGGCGAAGGTCACGCGGGACAGATTGCTGGTCGAGTATGACCGCCTCTATTCGGGCTACGGGTTCGCGCGCCACAAGGGATACGGTACTCCCGACCACATGGCGGCGCTCGCGAGGCTGGGGCCCTGCGAGATCCACCGCCGCTCGTTCAGCCCGGTGCTTTCGTCGGGCGGCGGCTACTCGGAGGAGTTCGTGAGGTTCAGGAAGCTCATGCTCGACGCGGACACTCCGGAGGAACTCGATGAGATAGCGGGCGAGGTCGCCCGGACCACCAAGACGCTCGCTCCCTACGAGCTGTCGAAGCTGCGCGGTCTCTACAAGCGCTCCTACGCGCGCGTTCGCGCGGGACTCAAGCGCGTCCGCTGAGCCGCGCCCCCGGATTCCCAGAGCGCTCTTCCCCGGCTACCGGAGTCATCCCCTCAAGCCGCATCACCGGTTCGTCGTCCCCAAGCAGCAGTTCGCAACCTCCCCTTGGGACATCACGACATGAGCACGAGAAGCACGGGTTCGCTCGCGGAGCGGCTCGCCGCGCTCTTCCTCGAGATGAGCGGCTACGCGATCTTGGAAACGGGATACCGCTTCCACGGCAAGGAGCTCGACATCGTCGCTGCCACGGGCTCCACCGTGGCCTTCGTAGAGGTGAAGTTCAGAAGCGGAGGAGGGAAGGGGGCTCCCCGCGAGTCGGTCGACGCGCGCAAACGCAGGCACATCGTGTTCGCCGCGAAGGGCTTCCTCGCCGAGCACCGGCTCGACGGGAGGCGGCTGCGTTTCGACGTCATCGAAGTCGTTCTGCTGCGCGGAGGGCTCGGCCTGCGGGTCGAGCATCTGACGGCCGCGTTCGGTGTCGACTCGTAGGCGAGGGACACTGAGCCGCGCGGGGGCACTCACGGGAACGGGATGAGGGGGAGTGATGCTTGCCACTGTCTTGAGCGGGGGAGTCACCGGCATCGTTGGGTACGTAGTTCGCGTCGAGGCCGACGTCAGCAGAGGACTTCCGTCCTTCGCGACCGTAGGGCTGGGCGACAGCGCGGTCCGAGAGGGGCGCGACCGCGTTGCATCCGCGATTCGGAACTCGGGGTTCAGCTTTCCGGTGGACAGGATCACCGTGAACCTCGCTCCTGCCGACGTACGCAAGGAAGGCGCGGGGTTCGACTTGCCGATAGCGCTCGGCATCCTCGCCGCGACGGGTCAGGTCGAGCCAGGGTTGTTGGGACGCATTGCCGTCGTCGGGGAACTGGCTCTCGACGGGGCGACGCGGGGCGTGAGCGGCGTGCTGCCTGTGGCCGTCGCGGCGGAGAGGGCCGGCATGAGGGGCATCATGGTCCCTCCGGAGAACGCGCGGGAGGCGAACGCGTCACGCGCTCTCAAGGTCCTGCCCGTGCGGGACTTGAGAGGCGCCGCCCGCGTCCTCGCGGGAGGTCCCGCGGACGAGCCCGAACGCGCGGGATGCCCCGACCGTGGCATCGAAGTGTGCGTCGACCTCGCCGACATTAGAGGTCAGGCGCACGCCAAGAGGGCCCTCGAGATCGCGGCCGCCGGGGGACACAACCTGCTGATGGTCGGACCGCCGGGTGTCGGGAAGACGTTGCTCGCCCGGGCGTTCCAGAGCGTGCTGCCTCCGCTCTCGCACGAGGAGTCGCTGGTGGTCACGATGATCCACAGCGTCGCGGGTGTCCTTCCCGGCGGAAGCGGGCTCCTGCGCCGGCGCCCCTTTCGGGCACCGCACCACACCGTTTCCTTCGCCGGGCTCGTGG
>JAUWRQ010000146.1 GCA_030610515.1 Candidatus Eiseniibacteriota bacterium
GACGACGCCGATGAAGGCGAAAGGTACGGTGAACATGACAATGAGGGGCTGGATGAACGACTGGAATTCCGTCCCGAGTATCAGGTAGATAAGCAGGATGGCAACACCGAACGCGAGGAAGAGCGAGGCAAACGACTCCTGCGTCTCCTCGTACTCGCCGCCGAAGTCGAGCCGGTAACCGGGATACCTCTCGGGTATGTTCTCGAGGTCCCGCTGCAACATTCTGTTGACCTCTGTCGAGGTCATGCCCCCAGTCACGTCCGCGGTCACGGTCACGATGCGATCGCCGTCGCGCCTGTGCAGCTCGGCCGGAGCCGACGCCACGGAGAACTCCGCGACGTTACCCATCGGAACGAGCCGCCCGGACGGCGTGTTGAGACGCAAGCTGGTGAGATCATCCAGGCTGCGGCGGTCGGATTCCTCGAGCCGGACGATGACGTCGATCTCGTCATCGCCGCTTCCTCTGTACTTGGTCGCCTCGACACCCTCGAACGCCGCTCGCACCGTTGACGCGATGTCATACGCCGTCAGCCCGTAGAGCGCCGCCTCCTCGGGAATGACGGAGGCCCGAAGTTCGGATTTGCCCGGAGTCATGTCGTCGTCGATGTCGACGACCCCTTCGTAGGTGGCGAGCCGTGCCCTCATCTCGTCGGCTATCCGCCGCAGGATGGCGGGGTCCTCGCCCTCCGCCCTGACTTCCACCGGGCTTCCCGACGGCGGTCCCTGCTGTGGCCTCGAGAGCGAGAGGAATGTGAGCCCAGCGACCTCGGAAGAGATCCGGGCGCGCACCGCAGCCATGATCTGGTCGTCGGACCTCTCGCGCCCCTCGTGGTCCATGAGGTCCACGTTGAACTGCATGTTGTGCGACGCTAGTTTTCCCCGGTAGTTCTGGATCATGAACCCGACGCGGGTGACGACGGCCTCGAGTTCGTCGTCCGGCAGAGCGAACAGGATTTCCTCTATCTGTCGCGCGACGCCGTCGGTTATGTCGAGCCTGGTCCCGACCGGAAGCTGCGCACGTATCTCGATCTGGTCGACGTCCTCCTCCTGGAAGATCATGACGTCGAGCGTGAAGACGAGCCCGAGCGCGATCACGGCCATGGCGACAACGAGACCCATGGTGCGGTAGCGCCTGCGGAGCGCGAGACGGAGCAGCCGCTCGTATCGCCCGGTAAGCGAGACGAACCGCGGGTGGGCCCGGTTCTGTGTGAGGGCCACGCGTGCGAAGTCCGCCATGTGCGAGGGCAGAATGAGGAACGCCTCGACCAGCGACGCGAGGAGCGCGAACGTCACCGTCTTCGGGATGACGCTCATGAACTTACCCCAGATGCCGGACATGAGGAGGAGCGGAAGGAACGCCGCCACCGTGGTGAGAACGGCGGCCGTCACGGGTGCCAGGACTTCCTTCGTTCCCACGATCGCCGCCTCTCTCGGCGGCATCCCGTGCTCCATGTGCCGGTAGATGTTCTCGATGACAATGATCGCGTCGTCGACGAGCATTCCGAGGACGAGAACGAGCGAGAAGAGGGAGAGCGTGTTTACGGTGACGCCCGCCGCATTCATCAATATGAACGCAGCGAAGAAGCTGAACGGAATGCCGATCGACGCGAGGATCGCGTTCCTGAGACCTATGAAAACGAACAGGATGAACGCGACCATGATGATGCCGATGAGACCGTTGCGCGCGAGGATCGAGAGGATGTCCCGAACCTCTATCGACGTATCGTTCCGGATCTCGAAGCTCACGTCCTCCGTGAGCCGTTCCTCATAGCGATTGATGACCGCGCGGACATCGTCGGCGATGTCGACCACGCTGCCCTCTCGCTCCTTCATGACCCACAGCGTCACGCTCTTCTCGCCGTCGAGTCGCGCGGACGTGAGCCTCTCCGCAAGCGTGTCGCGAACGGCCCCGACGTCGCGAATCCTGATCTGCCTGCCGAACGGGTCGGACGCGATCACGTGGCTCTCGATGTCGGCGAGCGACTCGAACTCCCCAAGAATTCGGACTATGTACTCGGACTGGCCGAGATCGAGCGTGCCGGCGGGGACGTTGAGGTTGCGGGCGGCGAGTGAGGCCAAGACCTGTCCGATGGGCAGTTCGTAAGCCTCGAGTCTGTCGGCGTCGACCTCTATCCATATCTCCCGCTCTCGTTCTCCCACGGCATCGACTGCCCGCACGTAATCGACGTCGAGTATCCTACGCTTCAGGTCTTCCGCGACCTCCCGGAGAACCGTGTCGCTCACCGGGCCTCCGATGCTCACCGAGAGTACGGGTATCACTTCTCCCAGCTTGATCGGGATGACTTCGGGGTCCCCGGCGTCGTCGGGCAGGTCGGCGCGCGCGTTGTCGACGGCCGCGCGGAGATCGAGGAGCCGACGGTCGAACTCGTCGTCCGAGAGGCCGGGCTTGAAAGCCACGTTGACGACCGAGCGACTCTCCCCCGACGTCGAGGAGACGTGCTCGATATCCTCGACGGTGTCGATCTCCTCTTCGAGGGGCTTCGTGACGAGAGTCTCCATCTCTTCGGGAGACACGCCGGCGTAGAAGACGACCACCACTGCCTCGTCCATGTTCACGTTCGGGAGCATTTCGGCGGGCATGTTGAAGAACGTGAACACTCCGACGATGACGACGGCGATGAACACGAGGTTGGCGAGGACAGGCTGTTTTACCGAGAACTCCGCAATGTGCACGCTACTTCTCCTCAGCGTCGTTCCTGATGTCGACGGGATCCCCGTCCGTGAGCTGATCGTATCCGACGGACACGCCGAGGTCGCCGGGCGTGAGCCCGGACGTCACGATGACCTCGTCAACGATCACACGCCCGAGAGACACCTTTCTCACGACGGCAGTGGAATCCGCCACGACGAAGATCGTGGGTTCACCGAATCTCTCCACGACCCAGTCGCGTCCGATAAGGATGACGTCCTCGAACTCACGAGCCGTCAGCGTGACCTCTGCGACCATGCCGGACCTCAAGAGTCCCCTCTCGTTGGTCGCCACGACGCGAACCGGATAGGTCCTCGTCAGGTCGTCGGCCTTGGGACCTACGTACTCGACCCTGGCACCGA
This sequence comes from Candidatus Eiseniibacteriota bacterium, assembly GCA_030610515.1. Taxonomy (GTDB): domain Bacteria; phylum Joyebacterota; class Joyebacteria; order Joyebacterales; family Joyebacteraceae; genus WJLY01. The sequence goes on from JAUWRQ010000146.1 coordinate 3,073, forward strand.
ACGTCTCGCCGGGGTACGCGCGAACGCGGAGGGACGCGCGCGCGCCGGGAACCACATCGACCACTTGGTTCTCGTTCAGGCCCACCTCGACTTCGACCGTGCCGTCGTTCACCACGTGGGCCGCCGGAGTCCCGATCCCGATGAGGTGACCTTCCTTCACGTGAACGAAGGCGACCACGCCGTCGATGGGGCTCCGTATCTCGGTGTTGCGAAGCTGCCGGCCGGCGGTCGATCTGGCGGCGAGCGCCGCCATGTGTCCGGCCCGGGCGGCCTTGGCGCCCCGCTCCGCGGCTTCGAAGTCCGCGTCTGCGATGTCGCCTGCCTTCCACAGGCTCGTCGCGCGCCTCAAGCCGGACTCGGCGTTGTCCAGGTCGGCTTCGGCCAGCAGGAGCTGGGCCGCAGCCTGCGAAAGCGCCAAGGCGGCAAGCTCGTCGTCCAGCTCGACCAGGACGTCCCCGTCCTCCACCCGGTCCCCCACCATGACGAGCACCTCGCGCACCTGCCCCGCGGCCTCGGCGCTCACGGGCACGTCTTGACGTGCCGCGACGGTACCAGTGGCTGAAACCTCGCGCACCGCCGAGCGGGACTCCGCGACGTAGACCTCGATGGGCGTCCGTGTCGCAGCATCGCGTCCCTGCGACGGCTCCCCGCCCCGCCCGCCGCATCCGGCGAGAACACTCAGAAGCAACAGGATCGACACTCGTTTCATCCGTGGTCTCCGCTTCTCTGGACGTCGGCGTCCCTGGCCTCGGGAGTCCGACGGGGGTCGCGCCCGCGTCGGGGGCTACTCATCGTCCCCATCCGTGACTCCGTCTCCGAGCAACCGCTCCGCCTCCGCGTAGGCTATGAGACAGTCGTAGAGCGCGTTCACGGCACCCACGCGGCTCATGTCGTAGAGGACCTCGGCGTCGGCGAGCTCCGTGTACGATGCCATGCCCTGCGAGTACATGTTTCGCACGTTCTTCACAAGCTCCGTCGCCTGCTCCTCCTCGAGCCTGGAGGCGATGAGCGCCTTCCGCGACGTCTCGACGGCGACGGCCGCATTCCTGAGCGCGGCAATGAGCCCCCGCTCGCCGTCCTCCTGCCGTCGCGCCGCCGCTAGATACATCCTCTTGCTGCTCTTGTAGTCCGAGAGGTTCTTGAAGCTGGTGAAGATCGGGACGTCGAGGACCACCATCATGGACCAGGCCGTTTCGTCGTCCGGATCGATATCGTCGTCCGCCTTCCAACCGTAGCTTCCAGAGGCGTTGAGCGACGGTAGGAAGGCACCACGCGCGATCGCCAAACTCGACCTGCTGATGCGAGTGGCCGCGTTGAGACCAAGGAAGTCGGGGTTGTCGCGGAGCAGCATCCGCGCCCTCGCCTCGGAGAAACGGTCCTTCCCCACCGCTTCCTCGTACGCGGCGGCGGCCTCGTCAAGCAGGGCAGCGGGCACGCCGTCGAGCGTCACTTCTTCGTCGAGAGACAGTCCGAGCACGCTGAGGAGGCGCGTGCGCGCGAGGACGACAGCCCCCTCCGCGTCTGCGAACCCGCGCTTCTCGTTGGCCAGCTGCACCTGCCAGCGGAGAAGCTCGGCACGGTTCACCGAACCCACATCGTGCTTGCGCTCTGCGGCCTCCGCGTTGCGAGCGGCGGCGGCCACGGCGTCCCGCTGCACGGCCAGGAGCGCCTCCGCGCGCAGGACGTCGACGTAGGCGGCCTTGGCATCGACGACGACCGCGCGGCGCGTCGACTCGTACGCGTGGAGCGCAGCAGAACGCCCTC
>JAUWRQ010000083.1 GCA_030610515.1 Candidatus Eiseniibacteriota bacterium
ACGCCGCCGAGCGAGGAATACCCGTGATCGGGGAGCTCGAGCTCGCCTACAGGCTCTCGAAGGGGACGTGGCTTGCCGTGACGGGCACGAACGGCAAGACGACGACGACCGCGCTCCTGGGCGAGCGTGTCGGTCGAACGGGCAGGCCCACGGTCGTGGCGGGGAACATCGGAGTGGCCCTCTCCTCGCAGGCTCCGGGTGTTCCCGACGACGGGTACATAGTCGCCGAGGTGTCGAGCTTCCAGCTCGACACGATAGACACATTTCGACCGAGGGTTGCCGTGCTCCTGAACGTCACCAAGGACCATCTCGACAGGTACGCCTCGTTCGACGCGTACGCCGCCTCGAAGCGGCGGGTCTTCGAGAACCAGACGTCGTCGGACTTCGCGGTCGTCAACATGGACGACCCCGTGGCGGGGGAGACCGCCGGGTCGCTCCCGTCGACCGTCATTCCCGTGAGCACCGAGCGCGAGGTGGCGGGGGGCGTCTTCGTTCGGGACGGAGCCATCGTGTCGCAGATGGGGGGAAGCGAGCAGGTCATCGTGAAAGCCTCGGAACTCGGGCTCCCCGGGCCCCACAACCTCGCGAACGCGGCCGCCGCCGCTGCGGCGGCCCTCGCCATCAGTGTCGACATCGAGGCCGTGGCCGCGGAGCTGAGGGCGTTCCGACCCCTCCCGCACCGCATGGAAACCGTCTGCGACGTGGGAGGCGTGCGCTACGTGAACGACTCGAAAGCGACGAACGTCGAGTCCGTGATGTGCGCACTCGGGAGCTACGACAGCCCCATCGTGCTCATCGCCGGCGGGAAGGACAAGGGCACGGGCTTCGGAGGCCTCCGGGAGCTCGTCGAGGCGAACGTGAAGGGGCTCGTGCTCATAGGTGAAGCCGCGCCGAAGATGGAGTCGGCGCTCTCGGGCGCGGCTCCGATCGAGAATGCGTCGTCGCTCGAGGACGCCGTCCGGATGGGCGCGGGGCTGGCGGACGCCGGAGACGTCGTTCTTCTATCTCCCGCGTGCGCGAGCTTCGACATGTTCCGCGACTTCGAGGAGCGGGGCGACCGATTCCGGGAGGCGGTGAAGGCTCTGACCGCCGAGCGCGGCGAACCGTGCGAGAGGGAGACGTCGTGAGAGGGACCGTCCGGTGTGACAGAGGGGAAGTGTTGTGAAAGGGACTGTCCAGCGTGACAGAGGGGATGTGCTGTGAGAGGGACCGTCCAGTGTGACAGAGGGCTCATCTGGGTCACGCTCCTCTTGGGGCTCGTGGGTATCGTCACGGTCTACACCGCCAGCGTCCACGTGGCCGGCCACAGCTTCGGAGGGAGTCACGTGTTCCTCAAGAGGAACGCCGTCAGGGCCGCGTTCGGGGTCGCCGCCCTGCTCTTCGCGTACCGGATCGACTACCGCGCGTACAGGAAGCACGCGACGAAAGCCATCCTGATCGCCATCGTGCTCCTGGGGCTCACCCTCATCTTCGGGACGATGATCCGCGGCATGCGCGCACGGCTCCTCATGTTCCAGCCCGGCGAGATAGCGAAATTCGTGCTCGTCTTCTACATGGCTGACGTGCTCGCCAGGCGGAAGGGCGAGCTCGCCGATTTCAAGTACGGAGTGTTACCCAGACTCGTTCTCGCCGGACTAGTGGTGGTTCTCGTTCTTCTTCAGCCGGATTTCGGAAACGCGCTCGCGATCGCCGCGCTCTCTCTGGTGCTGCTCTTCCTGGGGGGTGTCAGGCTCGTTCACGTGGGCGGGCTCGCCGCTCTGGCCGGTGTCGGAGGCTGGGTGGCGCTACGGACGGTGCCGCACATCATCGAGCGGTGGCAGGTGTGGAGAGCGTCCTACGACCTGACGTTGAGCGGGCTCGACACGCGCGGAGCCGGGTACCAGATCTACCAGTCACTCGTCGCACTCGGATCAGGTGGGATCACCGGCCGCGGCGTGGGCGAGAGCATGCAGAGAGCCTTCATACCCGACCCGTACACCGACTTCGCGTTCTCCATCTGGGGGGAGGAACTCGGTCTCGTGGGAACTCTGGCCGTCGTCGCGGTCTTCGCGTTCTTCATGATCAGAGGGCTGCGCATCGCGCGCCGCGCTCCCGACGCCTACGGAGCCGTTCTGGCCGCCGGCCTCACAGCCATGGTCACGATCTACGCCATCATCAACATCGGAGTGGCGACCGCGCTCTTCCCGACGACGGGGTTACCGCTTCCCTTCGTGAGCTACGGCGGCTCGTCGCTCGTCGTCAACATGGCGGCGATCGGCGTGCTTCTGAACATGTCGAGGCGCATTGTCCCCGAGCCCGCGTCGATCTCGAGCCTTCGGATTCCCGTGCGGACGCGCGGAGAGCACGCGCGCAAGAGAAAGAGGTCGTGACGGTGAGGACGAGGTCGTGAGGGCGAAGCAGGGGCCGCAAGGGTGAGGACGAGGTCGTGAGGGTCATGATCGCAGGCGGAGGCACCGGAGGACACATCTTCCCGGGGATCGCCATCGCCGAGGCGATCGAGCGGGAGGCGGCGGGCGCGGAGGTGTTCTTCACCGGCAGAAGAGGGTCGCTCGAGGAGAGGGTCGTCGGAGAGACGGGCAGGAGGTTCGTGGCGGTGCCGTCAATGGGACTCAGGAGGAGGGTCGACATCAGGAACGCGGGCGTTCCGTTCGCGATGGCGGCCGGCTATTTCCTGGCGCTGCGTGCTCTCTCGAGTGCGCGGCCGGACGTCGCGGTCGGCACCGGAGGCTTCGTGAGCGTGCCGCCGCTCCTGGCCGCCGACTCGCTCCGCGTGCCGCTGCTTCTCCAGGAGCAGAACTCGTACCCCGGGCTCGCAACGAGGGTCCTCTCGGCGCGTGCCCGCGAGGTCCACGTGAGCTTCGAAGAGACACGCGCCCATCTCCCTCGGGCCCGGAGGGTCGTCGTGTCCGGCAACCCCGTGCGCTCGTCGCTCTGCGAGATCGACGGCGTGTCGGCAAGACGGAAACTCGGGCTCTCCCAGGACGCCACCGTGGTCCTCTGCGTCGGGGGGAGCCGAGGGGCTCACAGGCTCAATGAGGCCGTCACCGGAGCCGCCGAGCGTCTGGCCGAGCGGGGGATCGAGCTGATTGCGCAGACGGGCACCGAGGATGAGGAGGTCGTCAGTGGCGCGGTCGAGAGGGCAGGGCTCACGGGAGTCGTGGCTTCCTTCTTCGACGACATGGCACGGGTGTACGCGGCCAGCGACCTCATCGTGTCGCGCGCGGGCGCGACCGCCATCGCCGAGATCGAACTCGTGGGACGGCCGTCGGTGCTCGTGCCGTACCCGTACGCTACTGAAGATCATCAGATGCGGAACGCACGTGCCCTGGAGAGAGCGGGAGCATCGGTCGTAGTTCCGGACGCGGAGTTCACGGCCGACGTGCTCGTTTCCCTCGTGCGGGAACTCACCGAGGGGCGGGAGCGTTTGTTGGCGATGGCTGACGCTGCCAGGAAGCTCGCGCGGCCCGACGCAGCCGTACGGGTCGCGCGAGCGGCACTGGCCATCGCCAGCGGGCGGACGAGGAGACACGCATCGTGACCATGTTCGGACGCGTGAAGCACGTGCATTTCGTAGGGATCGGCGGCGCCGGCATGAGCGGCATCGCTGAGGTTCTCGCGAACCTCGGCTTCGTCGTCTCCGGCTCCGACCTCACGCGCAGCGAGACGACGCAGCGTTTGGAGGGGCTCGGCGCGACCGTGCGGCAGGAGCACGCGGCGGCCAACATCGAGGGCGCCGACGTCGTCGTCTACTCGTCTGCCGTTTCGAAAGACAATCCCGAGGTGTCCGCCGCTTTAGAGCAGATGATCCCTGTCATTCCCAGGGTCGAGATGCTCGCCGAGCTCATGCGGATGAAGTTCTCCGTCGCCGTAGGCGGTACGCACGGCAAGACCACGACCACGTCGCTCATTTCATCCGTGCTCTCCGCCGGGGGACTCGATCCAACGGTCGTGGTCGGCGGGAAGCTCAAGACGATCGGGAGCGGCGCCAGGCTCGGGGCGAGCGAGTACATGGTTGCGGAGGCCGACGAGAGCGATGGGTCGTTCCTCAAGCTCTCGCCGACGATCGCCGTCATCACGACCGTCGATGAGGAGCATCTCGATTTCTATTCGGGTCTTTCCGAGATCAAGGAGGCCTTCACGCACTTCGCCAACCGCGTTCCCTTCTACGGCTGCTCGATCGTCTGCCTCGACCAGCAGAACATCCAGGCGATCCTCGCGGACATCGATAGGAGGATCATCTCGTACGGCCTGACGACGCAGGCCGACGTGAGAGCGCTCGACGTGGAGGCCACCCAGGACGTGACACGATTCGCCGTGGAGGCGGCGGGGCGCCGACGAGGGACGATAGAGATAACGATGCCCGGTCTGCACAACGTCTACAACTCGCTCGCGGCCGTGGCCACAGGGCTCGAGCTCGGCGTTGCGTTCGACGACATAGCGAGCGCGCTGCGTGAGTTCGAGGGGATAGCCAGGAGGTTCGAGATCAAGGGGGAGGCCAACGATGTGCTTCTACTGGATGACTATGGGCACCACCCGGCCGAAGTCAAGACGACGCTCCAAGCAGCATCTGCGCGGTGGGACAGGCGCCTCGTCGTCCTCTTCCAGCCGCACAGATACTCGCGCACGCAGAAGCTCGCCGAGGACTTCGGACGAAGCTTCTACAACGCTGACGTGCTTCTGGTCACCGGCATCTACGCGGCAAGCGAAGAGCCGATCGCGGGAGTGACTGGTGCTGCCATCGTCGACGCGGCGCGGCGATCCGGCCACCACAACTGCGAGTACGTCGAGGGGTTGGACGCGCTGTACGAACGGGCGATGGAGGTCATCGAGCCCGGAGACGTCGTCCTGACGCTTGGCGCGGGCGACGTCTACCGGGTGGGGGAGAGGATTCTCCAGCGACTCAAGCAGGGTGCGACTCCGGGTTCCTGACGGGCCCGACGTCCGCAGCCCCGGAACGTGAGACGCAGGGCGCAAGACGCAGGAAGCAGACGACATGGAACTCCCGAAGGCCGTCACACATCGTCTTTCAGAATTGGCCCCCACAGGGGTCGTGCTGGATGAATCGATGTCCCGCCACACCTCCTTCGGGCTTGGAGGGCCGGTGGATGTTCTGATCGACGCCCCAGACGAGCGAGCCTTCAAGGAGTGTGTGGCTTACCTCGCCGACGAGGGCGTCCCGTCGCGGGTGCTCGGACGCGGGACGAACGTCCTGGTGCGCGGCGGCGGGATCGAGGGAGCGGTCCTGATCGCCGGAGACGCCCTCGGGGGCGTCGAACGGGACGCGAACACCGTTTCCGCCGGAAGCGGCATTTCGCTCGCGAGGCTCCTGTCGTTCTGTGCGGACGAAGGCCTGTCGGGGCTCGAGGGTCTCGCCGGGATTCCCGGGACCGTCGGCGGCGCCGTGGTCACGAACGCCGGAAGCCATGGTACTGCGATAGGCGAGCATCTGACCGAGATCGTCGCGTTCGAGCCGGGCAAGAGCTCGGCCGCCATTGCGGCCGGCCAGCTCGGGATCGGCTACCGGCACACGGCACTTCCTCCCGGCGCCATCGTCGAGAGGGTGCGCCTCGAGCTCGAGGAGGGGGACCCGGAGAAGATCCGGGAGAGCCAGCGGGAGACGCTCGACAGGAAGTGGCGGGCGCAGCCGTGCGGCATGAGAAGCGCGGGTTGCATCTTCAAGAACCCGCCCGACGTTCCGGCCGGCCTCCTCATCGACAGGACAGGTCTGAAGGGAACGCGAGTGGGAGGCGCCGTCGTCTCGGATCTGCACGCGAATTTCATCGTGAACGACAGAGGTGCGACGGCCGACGACGTGGAGAAGCTCATCGAGGTCGTGCGAACGAAGGTGAGAGAAGAGGCTGGTGTGGAACTCGAGCTCGAGATAGAGATCGTCGGAAGGCGGGCCAACTGACATGCGATTCCCCGCCATGAGGGAGTGGATGAGGCGTGGCGCAAGTGTGAAGCGGGCATCACCCGCGGTTCGCGCGCGAAGACGCGTGGGGACCGGCCCG
>JAUWRQ010000246.1 GCA_030610515.1 Candidatus Eiseniibacteriota bacterium
CCCCGGTGGCGCGGCCTATGCGCTCCACCCACTCCTTCTCGCGCTCCCCGACGTCCTCCTCGGAGATGTTCGCCAGGTAGATGCAGTCCTTCGCCGTGAGGAAGCGGTACGTGTCGATCGCCTCGCGTCCGCCACGAGACAGCTCCTGCTCCGCCACCCTCGTGCCATCGGCGAGTCCCTCCGCGATGCGCCTCAGTGGTTCCGCGGCGCGGCCCGCATCCTTGTTTCCTCTGCTCGCGTCCTTCTCGAGCTTCGCGGCGTTTCGCTCGGCCGTTTCAAGGTCCGCGAGCAATAGCTCGGTCCTGATGATGTCGATGTCGCGCTCCGGGTCGACCCCGCCCTCGACGTGGCTGACCCGCTCGTCCTCGAAGCACCGCACGACCTGCACGGTGGCGTCGACGTTCCGGATGTTCGCGAGGAACCGGTTCCCCAGCCCCTCGCCGTGACACGCGCCCCGAACCAGCCCCGCGATGTCTATGAAGCGGACCGTGGTCGGGGTGAGCTTCTCCGGTTCGAGAAGCCCGCCCAGGCGGTCGAGCCGCTCGTCGGGGACCGACACCACACCCACGTTCTCGTCGACGGTGCAGAAAGCGTCGTTGCTGCACGCGACATCAGTCCCTGCGAGCGCATTGAAGAGCGTCGACTTGCCGACGTTCGGGAGCCCGATGATCCCCAGTTCCAGGCTCAACCTGCCCTCCAGGACGTGACCCCGCTATCCTCCTCTCAGGAACAGCGGAGCCAGAACGAGCGAAATCACCGACATGAGCTTGATGAGGATGTTGATCGACGGCCCGACCGTGTCCTTGAGCGGATCGCCGACGGTGTCGCCTATGACGGCCGCCTTGTGAGCGTCCGAGCCCTTGCCGCCGTAGTTCCCATCCTCTATGTACTTCTTGGCGTTGTCCATCGCTCCGCCGGAATTCGCGGTCTGTATCCCCAGCACCACTCCGGTCACGACGGCCCCGACCAAGAGACCCGCCAGGGCTCGCTCATCGTAGAGCCCGACGGCGACCGGCACCGCGATCGCCATGATCCCGGGCCGGAGCATTCCCGCAATGGCGCCCTTAGTGCTTATGTCGACGCACGTCGCCGAGTCAGGTCTAGCCTTGCCCTCGAGAAGCCCCGGAATCTCGCGGAACTGGCGCCGGACCTCTTCGATCATCCGGAACGCCACCTTCGATACGGCACCGAACAGCATCGACGAGAAGAAGAACGGGAGCATCCCGCCGACTAGCAGCCCCGCCATGACGTGCGGGTCCGACATGTCGGCGACGGTGATGCCCGCCGAGACCATGTATGCCGAGAGGAGCCCGATGGCCGCGAAGGCCGCGGAACCGATCGCGAAGCCCTTTCCTATAGCTGCAGTCGTGTTGCCCACCGCGTCAAGATTGTCGGTTATCTTCCTGACCTTCGGGTCGAGCTTCGCCATCTCGGCGATGCCGCCCGCGTTGTCCGCGACGGGCCCGTACGAATCCACCGCGACGACCATGCCCGTGGTCGCGAGCATCCCGAAGGCCGCCATGGCGATGCCGTACATGCCGGCGAAATGGTGAGCCACGACGACGGCGATGCCGAGCACGAGGATCGGAACGGCCGTGCTTTGCATGCCCACCGCGGTTCCGCTCGTCACGGTGATGGCCGCCCCCATCTGGGAGCTCTCGGCGAGCTTCCGCACCGGCGAGAATCGCGCGGACGTGAAGAACTCGCTGACGAGCCCGATCACCACTCCGCTGGCGATGCCTGCCAGCGTCGCGTAGAAGGGTCCAAGCACGCCGTACGTGTGGTCGCCGATCGTGAAGGGAACCCCCAGATTCCTGATGATGACGTACCCGGCTATGGCGGTCAGGGTTGCCGCGACGTAGGTCCCGCCCATGAGCGCGGCCTGCGGATTTCTTCTTCCGACGACGCGCACGAAGACGATGCCGATGATAGACGCCAGAATGCCCGCGCCCGCGATGTGGAACGGCAGGAGCATGAGCCGCTCCGAGACCGACGCGCCGGCGACGAGCGCGGCGGCCAGCGCCATGCTCGCGATCATCGACTCAACGTAGGACTCGAGCAGGTCTGCGCCCAGGCCCGCGACGTCTCCGACATTGTCTCCGACGTTGTCGGCTATGACGGCGGGGTTGCGTGGGTCGTCCTCGGGGATGTTGGCCTCCACCTTGCCGACGAGATCTGCGCCCATGTCGGCGCCCTTGGTGAAGAGCCCACCCCCGGCCCGCGCGAAGAGCGCGACCAGGCTCGCCCCCATCGCGTAGCCGTTCACGATCGGGGGCTCTCGGAAGACCCAATAGACGAGCACGAGCCCGAGAAGCGCCATGCTGGCCACGCTCATGCCCATCACAGAGCCTGCCGAGATCGCGACACCCAGCGCGCCCCTGACTCCACCATCGATGGCGGCCTGAGTCGTACGCGAGTTCGCCCGTGTGGCTATGCTCATCCCCACGTATCCCGCGAGCGCGGACACGACGGCTCCCAGGATGAAGGCGATCGAGGTCCGCCAACCAAGAGGTAGATTCGGGTTGCCCGTCAGGGTCGGAGCCAGCGCGATGAGCGCCGCCACGACCAGAACGAGGATCGCAACATACGAGTACTCGCGCTTCAGGAACGCGCGGGCGCCCTCCTGCACCGAACGCGATATCGAGACCATCGTCTCGTTCCCGGGGTCCCTCCGCAGCACGTCCCACACGAGGTATACGACGAACAGGATGCCCGCGATTCCCGAAAGGAGGGCGACGTTGAGCTGATCCATCGGATCTCCCTAGCTCCCGGCCTCGAGATCGTCGGCCGGCCTTCTGTTGTACTCCTGCATCGCGACAGCCATTCCGCGGCCGAGCAGGAGCCTGACTGCGTCTCCCGCCCGCTTCGTCATCTCATCGACCGTGGGCTCCTCGGCCGGTTCAAAACGCTCGAGCACGTAGTCAGTGAGGTCGGCTCCCTGGGGCGCCCCGCCCACTCCCAGCCTCAGGCGCGCGAAGTTCTCGGTTCCCAGCTGCGCGATGATCGAGGCGAGTCCGTTGTGTCCGCCGTCGCTTCCGGAGGACCGCAGTCTCAGCCGTCCCAGCGGGAGGTTGACGTCGTCGCAGACGACGAGAACGTCGCGGGGCTTTCCTCCAAGCGAAGAGAGGACATCCAGCACTGCGACGCCGCTCAGGTTCATATAGCTGAGCGGGAGGGCGAGCTCGACCGCGCGACCCGCGATCCTGCCGCTCCCGCTCAGGAAATCACCTCGACCGGCACGAAGTTCGATGCGGTGCCGGCGTGAAAGGCCCTCTATCACCCGGAACCCCACGTTGTGGCGGGTCCCATCGTACGCAGCACCCGGGTTTCCCAGTC
>JAUWRQ010000047.1 GCA_030610515.1 Candidatus Eiseniibacteriota bacterium
GATGGCTCCGCAGCGCCTCTCGTTGCACAGCTCGCGCGCATGCAGGAGCTGACGATGGAGGACCTCCGGGACATCGAGCAAGTGCTCGACGCCGACGACCGGGGCGGGCGCGAGACATTGGGTGACGCCGAGAAGGGGAAGCCGGTGCGCAGGGAGCGCCGTCGATAGGTTGCGCACCGTAGGTTGGCCGGAGGAGAGATCGTGACTGCGGTGATTGAGTTCCTGAGCACGTACTGGATGGCAGTCGTGTCGCATTTGTGGCAGACGACCATCGTTATCCTGGTACTTGCCGGACTCGCTTACGCCATGCGGCGGGCGCCGGCGCGCGTGCTCAACGCGCTCTGGTGGGTAGCGTTGGTCAAGCTCGTCGTTCCGACCGCTCTGGTTGCGCCGGCGGTACGGCGCGCGCTCGAGCCCGTCGTGGGAAGGGCGGGCGCGACCGGCATCAGGCTCGAGGCCGTGACGGTGTGGCTCGACAAGGCAGGTCCTATCCTAGACCCCGTCTCCCATGCGGCACGTTCGGGGCCGGGTTCTCTGGGCGTCGCTGGAGCGATACTCATTGCTGTGTGGTCGGCCGGAGCCGCTTGGTTCATCGCGGCGTGGCTGCGCTCGCGCGACCGGAGCGTCGTGCGGAACGCCCAGTCGCCTGACGCGTTGCAGCGAGAAGCGCGGGCACGGCTCGATGCGGCGCTCGCAGGCACCTCCATTCCGGCAAGGATCGTTCTGGTCACGCCTGAGCTCCTCGTCCCAGCAGTCGTCGGGCTCTTCCGGCGCAGGATCATCGTTTCCCGGGAGGTCTTGTCACGCCTTGAGGCGTCGGAGCTTCGTGCGGTCCTCCTGCACGAGGACGCTCACCGACGGCGATTCGAGCCTCTCCAGGTAGCGGTGCAGCGAGCGGCAGCGGTGGTCTTCTACTACTTCCCGCTTCTCTGGCCGCTTCTCTCGAAGCTCCGTGAGACGAGTGAGATGGCCTGCGACGAGGCGGCGGTTCTGCAGGGCGTACGTCCTGCAGAGTACGCACGCGCTCTGGCGCGCACGCTGGATATCGGACTGGAGCCCTTGGGGCTGGCCGCGGGACTCGCCCGCGGGACTCCAACGCTCACGCGCCGCAGATTCGAGCGGCTGCAACACGAAGGGAGGCTCACAGTAATGAGATGGCACTGGGTCTGTCTCGCGCTCGCCGTGCTCGCGGCGGTGGCGGTGGCAGTATCGTCGGCGATCCCACTGGCCGTCGCCGGGGAGGCGGAGGAGAAGACCGTGGAGATCACGGCCGAGGTCACGACCGACGAGGAAGGCGAGCAGGTGATCGAGGTGACCCTCGGCGGCGAGAGCGAGGAGTCCGTGGAGGAGAGGACGTACACGATCACGCTCGTCGACCACAGGAACCCGGAGTATCCGGAGGACGCACGGAAGGATGGCGCCGAAGGAACGGTCGTCCTGAAGCTCACGATCGAGAGTGATGGAACCGTCGGTGACATCTTCACCGTGGAAGAGAACGAAGCATATCCGTCGCTGACGGAATCGGCGGTGGAGGCGGCCAGCGAGTGGACCTTCGAGATCCTGGGCGACATTGAGCCGGATTCGTCGCTCGAGGTGGTCGTGCCCGTCATGTTCAAGTTGAGCGGCAAGAACACCATGGAGCTGTCGGTCACCATCCCCGACGCTACGGAGAAGCCGGGGGTTGCGGGCACGCCCGAGGAGCCGGACACTCCGGACGCGCCCGACGAGCCGGACACTCCGGACGCGCCCGACGAGCCAGACACTCCTGAATCGTCCGGCGAGGCAGGCACTTCCGACGCGCCCGCGGAGCCGTACACCCCTTGAGCAGCTGAGGAGCCGCGGGATTCCGGGTTCCATCAAGCCGCGCGCGGCTGCAGAGCGCCGGGATGAGCCGAAATCAGCGCCCCAGGGAACTCGTGAGAGTCATCCCTGGGGCGCGCTGGCTGTGGTATGCTCGATTCCGCCGCGGTGTTCTGCCCGGGTCTTCCATATCGACTGTGAACTCCGGTCTGTCTCCGCGGGACGGGCCGGTCACCGCGGGGGCACGCTCTGGGGAACTGGTACACGACCGAGGGCATCTACAACTCACTTCCGGTGCCTCTTCAGAACGCCTGCGTCGCGTGGCGCGGCTGGCGAATACACCGAGAGCGCTTCGGGCGTGCGTACGAGGCGCTCATGGAGTTCCTCGAAGCATCGGAGACCGCCAGCCCGGAGGAACACCGCGCCCATCAGGAGTCGCGGCTCCGCGAGCTCATCCGTCATGCGTACGGGACCGTTCCGTACTACCGCGACGTGATGGACGAACGGGGGCTCAAGCCCACGGACATCGGTTCCATCGAGGATCTGTCGAAGCTCCCGGTGCTCACCAAGGACGACGTGCGTAGGGCGGGGGACCGCCTCGTATCCCACAGCTTCAACCCGAAGGAGCTCCGCACCGCGTGGACGTCGGCGACGAGCGAATCTCCGCTTCCCGTTCGCTGGGACCGCTCGGTCGCTCTCATGAACCACGCCAGCTACATGCGGATGCGGCGCTGGGCGGGCGTTCCGTTTGGGCGTCCATACGCGACCATGCAGGGAACCCCGGTCGTGCCCATCAGCCAGAGCAAGCCTCCGTTCTGGCGTCACAACCCTCTCTGGAACCAGGTGCTTTTCTCGGCGATCAGTCTGAGCGACGAGAGCCTCCCTCACTACGTGCGCAAGATCCGTGAGTGCAAGGCGGAGATGCTTGAAACGTATCCATCGTGCGCGTACGTCATGGCGCGCTTCCTCGAGGCGAAGGGCGAGTACCTTCCCTTGACTTGCGTCATCACGACCGGGGAGCCGCTCTTTCCGAACGAGCGCGCGGTGATGGAGGAGCGGTTTCAGGCTCCCGTCTTTGACGCGTACGGCCAGGCGGAGCGCGTCATCTTCTCGAGCGAGTGTGAGAAGCACGATGGTCATCACATCTTCCCCGAGTACGGTATCACCGAGTTCCTGGACGGTGACGGGAACGACGTGCCGGCGGGCGAGTTCGGACTCATGATCGGCACGAGCCTCCACAACCTCGCAATGCCGTTCATCCGCTACGCGTGCGGGGACATCGCGTCGCGCTCCGACAAGATCTGCTCTTGCGGCCGGACGCTTCCGATGCTCGGAGGCCTCACGCGCAGGGCCGGCGACATCCTCGTTACGCCCGATGGGCGCATGGTCCCGCCGATCATGGTCACGTGGATCGTCAAGTTCCTGGAAGGCGTCACGAACTGGCAGGTCGTGCAGGAGAGCCCCGAGGAACTCCTGGTGCTGGTCGTCCGGGACGAGCCGGTTCGCGAGAGCGAGCTCGAGGGCATCCGGGGCTACGTGTCCAGGCGTCTCGGTCCGGAAGTGCGGGTCCGGGTCGAGCTGGTTCCGGAGATACCGCGCGTCGGTCGAGGGAAGTCGCGCCACGTTCTCTCCCGTGTTCCGCTGGTGTGGGGCGTCCCGAACAGGTCGTCCGAGCCGGCACGATTGGGAGGAGCGCCTTGAGCAGACGACGCATTCGGGTCATCGCGATGGCCGTCATAGCACTCGTGCTCCTGGGGCTTTCGTCCCGCATTCACACGGCCTATCTCGCCGCGCTCGTGCTCGCTGAATCCGCCACGCCCGATGTGGACGGCCCCATCGCGAGCGCGAGGCCGGATCCCGTCGTCGAGAGCGTGAGGTTCGAGGTGCCGGGGAAGACGATGCTCGCGGACGTCTACCGTCCTCCCGACGGGGGTCCTCACCCGGGCATCGTGCTGAGCCACGGCGTCGCCTCGCGGGGCAAGGATGACCCACGCCTTGTGAACTTCGCTGACGCGCTCGCCCGAGCAGGCTACGTCGCGCTCGTTCCCCAGTTTGTCAACATGAAGGAGTTCCGCGTCCGCCCCTCCGACGTCAACGAACTCGTGGCGTCGTACGAGTACCTTGAGACGCGTCCTGACATCGACGCCGAGCGCATCGGCCTCTTCGGGTTCAGCTACGCCGGTGGACTCTCGGTCCTCGCGGCGGCGGACCCGCGGATCGCCGAGCGCGTGAGATTCTGCTTCCTTCTGGGCGGCTACTACGATCTCGAGAGCGTGATCACATACACGACGACGGGCATGTACGAGCGGGACGACGAATGGATCTACCTCGAGCCGCGCAACTCGGGCCGCTGGGCGTTCCTTCTCAACAGCTCCGATCTCATAGAGGACGACCGCGATCGCGAACTCCTGTCGGCGCTCGCGCGCCGGAAGCTCAACGACCCGGAGTGCGACGTGTCGGAGCTCGTCGAATCGCTGGGCGAGGAGGGCGCTACCGTCTACGCGCTCATGGTCAACGCGGACCCCGAGAAGACGCGCCGTCTCATCGACGGACTGAATCCGAGAATCCAGAGTTACTTCGATGAACTGACGCTTGCGGGACGCATCGACGGTCTTCGGGCACGGCTCATAATCGGACACGGGAGAGACGACGACCTCATCCCGTACACCGAGAGCCTGCTGCTCGCTGAAAACGTTCCGCAGGGGACGGCCGTTCACCTGGCCATCCTCGAGTCGTTCCACCACGTCGATCTGGAGCTGGGGGAGGGTGAGGGAGTGGGGGCCTTCTTCGCGTCGATCGCCGAGGTCTGGCGGCTCTTCTCGATCACGTATGACCTACTGGCGCAGGGACACGTCTAGCGCAACAACACGAGCTTCGTCGACGCGGAGTCGCGCGCAGTCTCCAGCCTCGCGAAGTAGATGCCCGAGGCGACCTGGCGGCCGGTCCGGTCGCGTCCGTCCCAGTAGACCGAGCTTGCGCCGGCCGGGAACTCGCGGTCGGCGAGCGAGCGCACGAAGCGTCCCGCAGCGTCGTAGACCGACACGCTCACGCGCGCCGGGCTCGCCAGTTCGAAGGCGATCGACGTGCCGGGATTGAACGGATTGGGGTGCGCTCCCGCGATGCGCGGGGCGTCGAGCCCGCCTGCCGATTCCCCGTACTCCGGCACGTCCGACTGCGTCCCGTACGAGAGCACGACGAGTCCCATCTTGGGGAGCTGTACGACGGCCGACTGAGCGAACCCGTCCTGCGAAATCGCCTCTGAAGAGATGGTCCCCGGGTTCTCCATGCCGTTCCCGTCGTACGCCGAGGCCTGGCTGTTCAGTGCTTCGTACCAGCCGCCTGCCTGCGGGAGGCCGATGCGATAGCTCGTGTAGTCTGTGTTGCTGAAGTTCGCAAGCACGACGAGCACATCCCCGCCGCCGCTCCAGCGCTGCCAGGCGACGACGGTGCCGCACTCGTTCAGGTGGAAGACCTGGTGACCGGCGTCGGCGCGGAGCGCGTCGTTCGTCCTGCGCAACGTGATGAGGTCCCGGTAGTAGGAGAAGATCGGCGCATAGGTCGTCTTCTTCGACCAGTCGATGCGGGTCCCCGAGTCGGTGCCGAAGTCGGTGTCCTCGAGCCACTCGGTTCCCTGGAGCACGGCCGGGATCCCAGGGGCCGTCATGACGACGCCCTGGGCGAGCTTCGTGCGACCCTTCGCCCACTGGTCGTCGTGCGGGGCCGTCGTGTCTATCGACTTCACGATGCGCTGTCCGCCGCTCGACGGCCAGGCCTCGTCGTGGAGTTCGAGGTAGTTCGTTACGTAGCGCCCTTCCAGGTACTGCCCGCCACCATTCACGATGTTCCTGATCTTCCACATCTCGGGGTTGCCGGAGGCTGCGTCGAAGATCTCGTCGCGCAGGCGGTCTGTGAACTCGTCGTAGTACTGCGAGTCGTACCCGGCGCCACCGAGGTTCGTCGGTCGAGTCACCCACGAGTCGTCGGGCAGCTGCTCGGCGATGGCGATCTTGTCTATCCAGCGCCGGTCCATCTCGTCGTTCATGCGTTGCATGAGGCTCCAGCCGGCCGCCTCCTGAGGGTAGATGTTCATGAAGTCGGTAGCGTCCTGTCTGAAGCCGTCGAGCCTGAACTCCTCGAGCCAGTAGAGAACGCTGTCGCTGAAGTAGTCGCGCACCGGACCGCTGTCGAAGTCCGCCTGGCTGCCCCACGGCGTCTCCACAACGGGGTCGTCGAAGTAGATCTGCGTGCCGTCGTACTCCCAGAGGAAATTGTCGGTGTGGGAGAAATGGTTGTGCACGATGTCGAGGAGTACGGCGATGCCGTACGAGTGAAGCACGTCGACCATCGCCTTGAACTCGTCGGGCGTTCCGTAGATCCACTCGGGCGCCCACTGGGAGATCGGGTTGTATCCGGCCGAGTGGTCGCCCGGGAACTCGGTGACAGGGTTCAGCATGACCGCGTTGACGCCCAGCTCCGCGAGGTGCGCCGCTCTCGCCGCGACCTCCGGATAGCCGGCAGGGAAGGGTGCGGAGCCGTACGGGTCGTTACGTCCAGAGAACGTCCCGACGTGGAGCTGGTAGATGACCATCTCCTCGAAGTCGGGAGTGTCGAAGTCCTCGATCTGCCAGTTGTACCGGAACCGGTCCTCGACGTGTGTGTTCAGATTGTCGGACGCGTTGAGGGACTTCGCCCGCGCGTCGGGTTTCCAGATCGAGCCATCGAAGTTGTACTTGTACATCTGGCGGTCGGAGGCGTTCGAGATGTACGCGGTGAAATAGTCTCCCACCCTTGCCATCGGGTTGGACGTGCCCCAGCCGTTGAACTGGCCGCGGACGTGTGCCGTCACGGGGTCCGGGGCCCACACCTTGAAGACGGTGCCGCCGCCTGAGGCCAGCGTGGAGCCGAGAGGAGCGTGCTCGAGCGTCGAGAAGTCCAGGACGAAACCGCCGTCGACGGGTGTTCCGTCGGTCACCCCGTTCACGCTCAGGTAGTCGATGTCGGTGCCGTCGGTGAGCTCGATGTAGTAGGAGAGAACTGTGGAAGCGGTGGACGGGATCTGTGCCGTCCAGACGTCAAACGGCCCGCGTGCGGCTGTCTTGGCGGCTCCGATCCAGGCGACGGTGCCGTCGTCGACACGTACGCGGGCCGATGTGATGTCGTCCCCGTAGGTCTGGAAGCGCACCTCGAAGGTCTCGCCGTCCAGGGGGCAGAGGGGTCTTCGGTCCTGCCACCAGACGTGAGATACGCCGTCCCATTCTATGCTGTTGTCCGCGCCTGCTGCGGCCGCAAACTGCGGCAGCAGGACCGCCGCCACGAGCGCGCCGGCGGCGAGCAGCGCCGTCCCGGGCCCC
>JAUWRQ010000234.1 GCA_030610515.1 Candidatus Eiseniibacteriota bacterium
GGGGAGTCCCGGGCCGTCGTCTTCGGTCGATATGTCGATCTTCTCGTCGGCGCCCCGCTACCTTCCGGACGCGTCCTTGAGGAGCTTGAAGTAATCACTGTCCGTGGTGAGTATGAGCGTCGTCTCTTTCCCGATGGTCTCGCCGTAGCTCTCCAGCGTCCGGAGGAACGTGTAGAACTCCGGGTCGCGCCCGAAGGCGTCGGCGTAGATCCTGGCCGCCTCGGCGTCCGCGTTGCCGCGGATCTCCTCGGCGATGCGATACGCCTCGGACGTGATGCGCTGAAGCTCCTTCTCCTTCTGACCCCTTATCTCAGCGCTCTGGCCCTTTCCCTCCGAGCGATACCGCTGGGCGACCCTCTGGCGCTCAGAGATCATCCGGTCATAGACCTTGCGCCGAACCTCCTCCACGTAGTTGACGCGCTTGATCTCGACGTCGACCATCTCGATTCCGTAGCGTGGCATCTGCTCCGCCGCCCTCGCCAGGATCTCTCTCGTGATGGCCGTGCGGCCGACCTTGATGAGTTCCTCGGGCTCGGTCGAAGCGATGACGTTGGTGTCCGAAGCAGCCATTTCTCGGTTCGAGTTGCGCACGACCTCGATGAGATCGTTGCTCGTGAGGAGATCGCGCGTCACGGCGTCGATCACATCATCCAGCCTGGCGTGAGCTCCCATCTCGCTCGTGACCGACTGCATGAACTTGAGCGGATCGGCGATTCGCCACCTCGCGAAGGTGTCGACCCATATGTACTTCTTGTCCCTCGTCGGGATCTGGTTCGGGCTTCCGTCCCACTCGAGCACCCTCTTGTCGAACGTGTTGACCTTCTGTATGAACGGGATCTTCACGTGCAGGCCGGACTGCTTGATGGGGTCTCCGATGGGCCTCCCGAACTGCGTGACCACGACCTGTTCCGTCATGTCGATGATGTAGAGCGAGTTCCCGAGAACGATGAGCCCGAGGATGGCGAGGGCCAGGACGGTTGCGATTCCGCGAGTCTTCATCCCTGGCCTCCCTTCCCGTCGAGTTGCAGAAGTGGGATCAGGTTCCGAAGCTCCGGATCCACGATGAATTTGTTCTCTATCTCAGGCAGTATCCTGCTCATCGTCTCGAGGTAGAGGCGGCGCTTCGTGACGTCGCGGGCGCGCGAGTACTCCTTCCACACGGCGAGGAACCGCTCGGCGTCACCCTGCGCCCGGTTGACGCGCGCGAGCGCGTAGCCCTCTGCGTCGCGTATGACCCTCTGCGCTTCGCCCTCGGCCGCGGGAATCGCACTGTTGTACTCCGCCCAGGCCTCGTTGATGAGCGTCTCGCGCTCCTGCCTGGCTTCGTTGACCTCGTTAAACGAGGGCTTGACGAGGTCCGGCGGGTTCACGTCCTTGAGGTTGACCGTCACGATCTCGACCCCGGCCTCGTACCCATCCAGCATCTCCTGCGTGAGGAGCAGAACCTCGTCCGCGACCTCGCGACGCCCGATGGTCAGGACCTCGGTCACGCTGCGGTCGCCGACGATGCTGCGCATGGAGGCTTCGGCGACGTCTCGGATCGTCTCGGGGACGCCCCGTACGACGAAGAGGAACTGGACAGGGTCCTTGATCCGGTACTGCACGATCCACTCAACCACCGCCGAGTTGAGATCGCCCGTCAGCATCAGCGACTGGCCGGAAAAGTCGCCGCGTCTGTAGACCGTGCGCACGCCTGGGCGCTCAGTAGCGAACCCGAACTCCTCTTTGAACACGTGCTTGACGCGGACCTTGTGCACCTTCTCGAACGCGAACGGGAGCTTCATGTGCAGGCCCGGCTGAGCGGTCCTGACGTACGTCCCCAGCCGCTTGACGACGCCCACCTCATCGGTTGCGACCGAGTAGAACGTGGTCGTGAGGAAAATGAGCGCTACGATCCCGAGGGCTATCCACCGGAGACCTCCCGATCTCAGGGAGGACAGCGTCGGAAGTTGCGGGCGCGACCTTACAAGCATCTCAGGGTCGAACTTCATGCGGGACTCCTTTCGACGTGCTGCGGAGTTGAATCGTCACCGGATCGTGACGGCTCGTCTTGTTTCTCCCTCAGACATGGTAGCCGCAGAAGAGACGCGATTCAATGATGATAGGGGATGTGCGTGACGAATCGCATCGGCGCGCACGTGTCCCCTCGTCACGCATGGCGCTGCGGCATTCGTGGTCGCGCACAGATCCCCGTGTTCTTGACCAGCACCATTGAGTGTGCTAAACTACCCTTTGGGCTTCACTGGCCCCGCTCTCAGATCCTGAGACACGCTGCCCAGTCACTCTGCCCGCGCGGTCTCACGCGACGCCTTGGCCCTCGGGCCAGTTGGCTTGACCGTTGCCAAGATGTGTGATATACTGAATCTAGATGTTGAGGAGACGCTTATCTTATGCCGCGCCCCGGGGGGCGTGGTGTTGTGGATGATTACGGAGGAGAGGGGCTCATGACGAACAGGTATTGGCTCGTGGCCATCACCGTGCTGCTCGTCGTTTCGACGGCGGCGTTCGGACAGCTGCAGCAGGAAGTCAACGCCGTCAAGAACTGCATAGGCCTGTTCCAGGCCGGCGGCGCTCACATCGCCCTGACCCAGGGTGTGACCTACGAGGTTACGGTCGACGGCAACGCCAAGGCCAACCCGGACCCTGACTCGTTCTTCGACGGCCTGTTCTTGTTCTACTACGACAACACGAACCCGACTCACCCCGTCACGAAGTATCTGGAGAAGGGTGAGATACACCAGTTCGTGGCCAGCGAGGTCGAGTTCCACGCGTTCCTGGTGGACAAGGGTCTGAAGGACGTGCCGGACAACTCCGGGATCATGACACTCACGTTCACGAGCGGCGGCAGGGAGCGGGAGATACTGACCGTCGACGCGGTCTTCAACTGCCTCGGGCTCGAGGACTTCGGCTCGATCAAGAACGTGGACGTCCCGCCCGACTACCTCTGTACGCTCTCGATTGCGTGGGGTGACGCGGCGACCAACGGCACGCCCGAGGGTGCCTACGAAGGCGTGCTCATCTTCACGAGGGACCGCAACAGGCCGCTGCACCCGATCCTCCTGGAACTCGAGTACGGCGACGAGTTCACGTTCGAGATGCATGAGACATCTTGGATCTACATGTTCATGGTCGACCAGAGCTATGCCGACGTCGGCAACAACTACGGTTCGATCATGGTGCAGATGGAGACCCAGGAGACGGCCGTCGAGGAGAACACTTGGACGGCGTTGAAGGCGCTCTACCGGTAGAGCCCTTCGCGGTACGACTCATTTCTCTGGATGGGGAACGGGGCCCGCTCGATGAGCGGGCCCCTTCTCTCTTTGCCCAGGTCGACAGCAGACGAGGAGGGCCCGCCGGTAGGCGCCCCCTTTCTCTCCTTGCCCGTGTCGACAGCACATGAAGAGGGCCCGCCGGTGAGCGGGCCCTCTCTTTCCATCCATCTCGTGA
>JAUWRQ010000116.1 GCA_030610515.1 Candidatus Eiseniibacteriota bacterium
ACCTGCCGGCCATGGACGACGACGACGTCCGCCGCGGTCGACCGACGTGCCACCGAGCATTCGACGAGGCCACGGCGATCCTGGCGGGAGACGCGCTCCTGACGCTGGCGTTCGAGCTCGTGGCGTGCGCGGAAGGGCTCGCGCCCGAGCGCCGGGTCGCGATAGCCCGTGAGCTCGCGGTAGCCAACGGTAGCCGTGGAATGGTCGGCGGCCAGGTCGGCGACATGGAGGGCGAGGGATCCGAGCCGACTGTCGAAGGCGTCACGTTCATCCACACGCGCAAGACGGCGATGCCGCTCGAGGCGGCGGTCCGGATCGGGGGCCTCGCTGCAGGGGCGGACGAGAGAGCGATGGCCGCTCTCGGCGCCTACGGACGGGCGATGGGGCTCGCGTTCCAGATAGCCGACGATCTCCTGGATGTCACGGGGACCGCGGAGGAGATGGGGAAGGCCGTCGGCAAGGACGAGGGCAGGGGCAAGCTTACGTACCCGTCCGCCGTCGGGGTCGACGTCGCCCGCGCGCGGGCGCGTGAGTTGACTGACGAGGCTGTCGCGGCGCTTGAGCCGTTCGGCGACGCGGCGTGGGCGCTCAGAGGCATCGCTACGTACGTGATCGAGAGACGGAGCTAGGACGAATGCTCGAGAGAATCGACTCACCAGACGATCTCAAGAAGCTCGACGTGAGCGACCTTCCTGAACTGGCGGAGGAGATCCGCCAGGAGATCATCCGCGTCGTCTCGCGGACCGGCGGACACCTCGCTCCTAGTCTTGGTGCCGTGGAGATCACGATCGCCCTCCACTACGTCTTCGACTCACCCCGCGACAAGATCATCTGGGACGTCGGTCACCAGAGCTACGCGCACAAGCTCCTGACCGGAAGACGAGACCGGTTCGAGACGATCAGACAGGCCGGCGGTCTGGCGGGCTTCCCCAGGAGGGAGGAGAGCCCGCACGACGCGTTCAACACGGGGCACTCGTCGACCTCGATATCCGCGGCGCTCGGGATGGCCTGCGCGCGCGACTTCCTGGGCGATGACAACCACGCCATAGCGGTCATCGGTGACGGAGCGATGACGGGCGGGCTCGCCTTCGAGGGAATGAACCAGGCGGGGCACCTCAAGAAGAACCTCATGGTCGTCCTGAACGACAACCGCATGTCGATCTCGAAGAACGTGGGCGCGCTGTCGCAGTATCTGACAAGGCTCCGCTCCGCTCCCACCTTCCAGCGCCTCGAATCGGAGGTCTGGGACATCCTCGGACGGGTCCCGGCCATCGGCGAACGCACGAGGACGCTTGCGAGCAAGGCGCTCGAGGGCATACGCGGGGTGTTCGTGCCCGGCCTCTTCTTCGAGGAACTGGGCTTCAAGTACTTCGGCCCGCTCGACGGCCACGACGTCGAGCTGCTCGTCGAGGCGTTCGAGAGGCTCAAGCTGACGGAAGGCCCCCTGCTGGTGCACGTCATCACCACGAAGGGGAAGGGTTACACGCACGCCGAGGACGACGCGCCGAAGTTCCACGGCATCGGGGCGTTCGACAAGACTACCGGCTCGTGCACCTCGAAGCCCTCCGCGATCTCCTACACGGAGGCCTTCGGGCGCACGCTCGCGACTCTCGCGGAGGACGACGAGCGGATCGTCGGAATCACCGCAGCCATGCCTGCTGGAACGGGGCTCTCGTATCTTGCGAAGCGTTGTCCCGACCGGTTCTTCGACGTCGGGATCGCGGAGCAGCACGCGGTGACGTTCGCTGCCGGGCTCGCGTCACAGGGCATGAAGCCGTTCGTGGTCATCTACTCCACGTTTCTGCAGAGGGCGTATGACCAGATCATCCACGACGTCTGTCTGCAGAACCTCCCGGTCCGGTTCATGATCGACCGCGGGGGCTTGGTGGGAGACGACGGACCGACGCATCACGGGGTTTTCGATCTCACGTTCCTGCGTGCCGTTCCGAATCTCGTCGTCATGTCGCCCAAAGACGAAAACGAGCTCGCGTCGATGGTTCGCACGGCGGCCGAGCACGACGACGGACCCATCGCGGTGCGGTATCCGCGCGGAGCGGGGCGCGGCGTGCAGATGGACCTGGAGCCGCCGGCGCTTCACATCGGCCGGGCGGAGATTCTTCGTGAGGGCTCCGATCTCTCGATCATCGCGATCGGCTCGATGGTCTGTGTTGCGGAGGCTGCCGCGGAGGAACTCGCAGGTGTAGGGATCGAAGCGTCCGTGGTGAACGCGAGGTTCGCGAAGCCGCTTGACCGAGAGGTCATCGTCGCGGATGCGAGGAGGACCGGGCGAGTGCTGACGCTCGAGGAGAACGCGGCGGCCGGAGGATTCGGAGCGGCGGTGGCGGAACTCCTGCAGGCGGAGGGAGTCGACGACGTCGTTTTGAGGATCGCGGGCATCCCGGATGCGTTCGTGACGCACGGCGGCTGCGACGTTCTGCTCGCGGACTGTGGTCTCGATGTCGCGTCGATCGTCAGGCGCGGACGGATACTTGTGAAGGGCGCCAACGTGTAGCGAAGGAGGGTGCGCGCGATGAAGACGGTCGGCATCGTGGCCAACCCGGCGAAGGAAGGACTCGCGGAGGCCTTCGGTCTCGTTCGCGAGTGGTCACTGCGCTTCGGCCTCGACCTTGTCGTCGACGAACGATGTTCGGCGGAGGTGACCGGTGACGTGCGGAGGGCCGGCTCGCCGGACATAGAGAACGAGGCGGATCTCATCTTCGCTTTCGGAGGCGACGGGACGCTGCTCTACGCGGCCCGAAGCGTGGCCGAGCTCGGCAAGGAGACGCCCATCATCGGCGTCAACATGGGGAGCCTCGGTTTTCTCACGCAGATCCCGCGAGAGGAACTGCCCGACGTCCTCGCCACGCTCGATCCTACGTCTCTGCCCGTGAGCGAGCGGATGATGCTCGCCACTCGGCTCGAGGGTGAGGAGGTCGAGCGAGTCGCACTGAACGATGTCGTCATCGCTAGGGGCGCCGAGTCCAGAATGCTCTCGTTCGAGGCGAGGGTCGGGGGAGAGGTCGTCACGCGGTACGCGGCCGACGGGCTCGTGTTGGCGACGCCGACGGGCTCGACTGCTCACGCGCTCTCAGCGGGGGGTCCGATCGTGATCCCATCTGTCGAGGCGATCATCGTGACGCCGATCTGCCCTCACACGCTCTCGATCAGACCGCTCGTGGTCGATCCGGACGCCGTGTTCGAGATCGAGATGCTCTCGAGCGACGACCGCACCGTCGTCACGACCGACGGATCCAAGGCCTTCGGTGTCGGTCAGGGGGACACCGTCGTGGTGAAGAGGGCCGAGTCGAGAACGCAGCTCGTCGACGTAGCGGGATACACGTACTACGAGATACTGACCAGGAAGATGCGGTGGGCCGGACGGGTGAGAGAGAGGTAGTCATGCGGACGGACGGGCCGAGGCTCCGGGACATCACTGCTCCGCCCAACGTTATCTCCATTCTGAGGCTCGCGCTCGTTCCCGTCGCGCTGTGGTTCCTGTGGTCGGGGGAGCGCGCGATCGCGGTCGCGGTTCTCCTGGTAATGATCGCGAGCGACAGCCTCGACGGCTACGTGGCGCGAAGGACGGGGAGGATTACCGAGCTTGGGAAGATCCTCGATCCGCTGGCCGACAAAGTGGCGGTCGATTCCGTGCTCGCCTTTCTGGTAGTCAGGGGTGAGTTTCCCCTCTGGGCGCTGGTCTTCCTGGTGCTGCGGGATCTGGCCATAGCGACGACGGCGCTCTCGCTCGCGCGGAGACTCGGCAGCGTTCCGCCGTCGAACGCGGTCGGCAAAGCGACGATCGTGGCGCTGGCGGGCCTGACGATTGCGTACGTTGCCGACCTTAAGGTTCTGGAGGGACCATTCCTCATCGTTGCGGTTGGGCTGGCCGCGGTCTCGCTCGTATCGTACGGGAGAGTCGCCGCGGCCGCGCGCGGGAGCGCTTCGGGGGCACCGGCGAGCGGTTCGGACGCGGCTCCGGCGAGCGGTTCAGAGGCGTCGCGGACCGGGGAAAGGTGACCATGCCTGCTGCACGCGGAAGCAAGGTGTACTTCCTCACGGCCGAGGGCGGCTCCGACGGGATCGCCGCCGGGCTCCACGATCTGCTCGACGCGAGCGGCGTGGGGGCGGCTCTGGGGGAGAGCGGGATCGTCGCCGTCAAGATGCACTTCGGAGAGAGCGTCGACACGGGGCACGTGAGGCCTCATCTCATCCGACGCGTGGTCTCGTGGCTCACGAAGCGCGGGACCCGTCCCTTCGTCACCGACACGAACACGCTCTACAGAGGCACGAGGAGCGACTCCGTCGCGCACCTCCGTACGGCCGCGGAGCACGGGTTCACACAGCAGGCTCTGGACGCACCCGTCATGATCGCCGACGGCCTGCACGGGACGAGCGAGATCCGGCTTCCGGCGCCCGGCACGCTGGTTGGTGAGGCGCCCATCGCCGCCGAGCTCGTGAAGGCCGACGCCATCATCTCGGTCGCGCACTTCAAGGGACACGAGCTCTCCGGATTCGGTGGGGCCATCAAGAACTTAGGGATGGGAGGCGCGTCCCGGGCCGGGAAGCTCGACCAACACTCGACGACCAAGCCGTACATCCGCGAGGGTTGCGTAGCGTGCGGCGTATGCGCCACCTGGTGTCCGGTCGACGCGATCACCGTGGGGGAGACGGCCTCCATCGATGAGAGCATCTGCATCGGCTGCGGCGAGTGCATCGCCGTGTGCCCAGAGAAGTGCGTGGGCATACGCTGGAACGAATCGACTGACATCTTCCAGAAGAAGATGGTAGAATACCTTGGTGCCGTCGCGTCCGCCAAGAGCGGCCGGGTCGCCTACGTGAACTTCATCACCGACGTACATCCCGTCTGCGACTGTTACGGTACCGCGAAGACCGCCATCGTTCCCGACGTCGGCGTGACCGTGTCCCTGGACCCCGTCGCGGTCGATCAGGCGTCGTACGACCTCGTCAATGCGGCCCCGGTGGCCAAGGGGAGCGAACTGTCGTCGGGTTATCGCAGGGGAGCGGACAAGTTCCGCGATCTGCACAAGGACGTCGACCCGACTGTGCAACTCAGATACGCCGAAGAGCTGGGTCTCGGGACACGGGACTACGAGCTCATCGACATTCGTGAGAGCGCCCGTAGCTCAGTTGGATAGAGCACTGGATTCCGGTTCCAGGGGTCGGAGGTTCGAATCCTCTCGGGCGTGCCACTTCGTGTCGGGCCGGCGGCGTGCGTCGCCGGCCCCGACCGAATACAGCCGCGGGGGCCGCGCGTGAGGCGCCGCGGCGGGGGGTGACTCATTGAGAC
>JAUWRQ010000106.1 GCA_030610515.1 Candidatus Eiseniibacteriota bacterium
GCATCATCTCGGCGGTCGGACCTATGAACGCGAGTCCGTGGACCTCGCATATCTCTGCGAAATCAGGGTTCTCAGCCAGGAAGCCGTATCCGGGATGGACCGCCGCAGCACCCGTGACCTCGCAGGCGCCGAGTATAGCCTTGATGTCCAGATAGCTGTTGCCCGTGGCGGCCGGGCCGACGCACACGGTCTCATCAGCGAACTTGACGTGGAGCGCGTCCTCGTCCGCCTCCGAGTGTATGGCAACCGTGGGGATATCCAGCTCCTTGCAGGCGCGCATCACCCGGAGCGCTATCTCTCCCCTGTTGGCCACGAGGATCTTCTGGAACATCTCGTCTGCTCCGTTTCCTCAGTCCGGTTGGACCAGGAAAAGCTCCTGACCGTACTCAACGGGTTGTTCGTTCTCGACGAGCATCCTGACGATCGTTCCGGACACCTCGGACTCGATCTCGTTGATGATCTTCATCGCTTCGACGATGCAGACGATCTGTCCCTTGTTCACCCGGTCGCCCTGGCGCACGTACGGAGGCGACTCCGGCGAAGGAGAGCTGTAGAACACCCCGACCATCGGCGAGACGATGGGAACGAGTCCCGAGTCACGGTCGATCGTCTCCGTCTCTTCGACGGGCGTCGACTCCGCGGGCGGCGCGGCGGGCTCCAGAGGCGCTCTCTCGACGACGTGCGCGTGTGCCGGGGCCGCGTACCCTCTGGATTTCGTGATCTTCACAGACGTGAAGGGTCCCGATATCTCGAGCTTGTGGATGTCGCTGTCTTCGACCAGCCGTATAAGATCTTCGAGCTTCTGTCTGTCCATTTCGCCTCCGGGACGTCCCGGTGTCCGCGCGCTCAGGCGCGGGACACGTACTCTCCGGTGCGGGTATCGACTTTGATCCTCTCCCCTTCCTTGACGAAGAGGGGCACCTGCACTACCGCCCCAGTCTCCAAGGTGGCGGGCTTGGACCCGCCCGAGACCGTGTCTCCCTTGATCCCCGGGTCGGTCTGGGTGATGTCGAGCTCGACGAAGTTGGGCAGTTCGACCGTGATGGGGTCCGTCCCGTCCAGGAGGATCTCGACCTCCAGCCCGTCTTTGAGGAATCCGGCCCGGTCGTCTCCGATGAGCTCCTTCGAAACCTGAACCTGTTCGTAGCTCTCCATCATCATGAAGTGGTAGAACTCGTCAGCATAGAGGAACTGGGCCTTGTGTCGCTCGAGCCTGACGCTGTCGATCTTCTCGCCCGCCCTCCAGGTGACATCGAGCACTCGCCCGCTCTTAACATCCTTGAGCTTGCTCCGCACGAAGGCCGCGCCCTTGCCGGGCTTCACGTGCATGAACTCGACGATCATGTAGAGCTTCCCGTCGCGCCTTAAGACCATTCCGTTGTAGAAGTCGTTGCTTGTGGCCATGTTCTCCCCGGTCTTGTCCACAATCTCCGCAGTCTGTGCGTAGAACAACAGAATACGTTCTGGCAACTGCCCCGTCAACCCGCATGTGGGGGCCGCGAACCCCGGTCTTGCGGGTGCGTCAGGCCGGCCGCGCGGGCGCGGCCCACTCGAAGCAGCGTCCCAGCACCTCCCTGGCGGGACGATACCGGGACGCCCAAGAGATGGGGCCGGGTGTCAGGTTCACGTCTCCCTCGTGTGAGTACCGTCTGAAAGCGGCTCGGAGACTCCCCTGACCGCGGTTCCCCATCGGAACCCTGTCAAGCCGTCGACGAAAGGACCTCGTTGTACTCCCTGAGCTTGGCGTCTGCTTCTTCGTCGTCCGGACGCAGCCGGAGGATCGCTTCGCACACCTCGACGGCCCTGTCGAAGAGGCCCTGCCGCGCGTAGATCTCCGCGAGCGTGAGCGTGGCGATCGCATCGGGAGGGCCGCCGCGGAGTTCGGTCGGACTCGCGAACAGGTCCGCCAGATGCGAAAGCTCGGTGGAGAGTGACGCTCCGGGCAAGGAAGCCTCTTCCTCCTGCGGAGCCGCAGCAGTCACGCTCGAAGTGACGCCGAGCTGCGCCGCCGCCTCGACGTTCGCAGGATCCCGCTCGAGGACGAGGCGGTACTCGTCCGACGCTCCTTCGACATCTCCGGCATCGAGAAGGGTTCGGGCCAGGACGAGACGGACGCCCAGGTGCCCGGGGAAGGCCTCGAGCCCCTCGCGGGCCACGCGGAGAGCCTCGTCGGTGCGTCCGGCGAGCCTGTGCGCCTCGGCCAGCGGAGCGAACGCTCGCGGCGACTCGGCAGCGATGCACTGCTCCTCGAGGGACTTCAGGAAACCGTCGGCGTCATCGGGGAACCCGACCATCGGATATCCAGTCCTCACGGCAGAACGAAAGGTCGTCCAAGGCTGCGAAGGCCCAGTCGGGGCGACAAAACGCTATCAGAATGAACGACGCGTGTCAAGCATGGCCTGGGTGCTCTCCGGGACGACGTTGCCGACGGCCCTTGCCGCGGTCGGAAGCGCGACGGACGGCGGTGTCTCGGCCGTCCGGACGCCTCCTCCGACGGCCCTTCAACTAGCGGGTCGCCGCGCGGAACGTGTGCAGGGCCGCGTCGAGGTTCCGCATGAGAGGCGTCTTGTCCATCCCGGGCGCGAAGAGCGCGGCGTCCACCAGATAGACTCTCCCCTGCGACGGTTCGAAGAAGCAGTACGACCTGAACGGTCCGCCTCCGACCAGGTCGCGGTTGCCCCACCACCCGGAAACGCAAAGCGCCGGAAGGCCCCGGAACTCGATCCGCTCGACAACGAAATCGCGTCTCCACTCGATCTTGTCGCCGTCGAAGTAGAGATTCCCGAGTTCATCTCTCGTGGTCACCACGAACTCCTCGGTGACGTCGTCCTCGCTCCCCGATCGCCAGTAGACGAACAGCGTCCTGTCGGGGCGCACGCGCCGGAAGAAGACGAGTCCTCGCTCCTCGTTGGTCGTATGCAGGTCGTAGCCCTGCGGCGGACAGAGCGACCAGCCGAACCGGTCCTCCATCTCCAGATGGAAGCCGGTCTTCTCGACGAGGTCGCGGAGGTTTCTGGCCAGCCGCTCCCGCGTGGCGACCACGAGTTCCTCCGCGATGTCCGTCCCGTTCCGGTGGACGTACTCCACGAGCTCCGCCTCGTCGTTTGCGATCACGGCCATCACGATCTGACCCTTGGCCCAGATATCCTCGACCACCCGCACCTTCGGAGGACCACCCGGCTCGAGCCCTCTTATGCGCGACATCACCAGGTCCGTCATCTCCGGATCGTCCCACGTGCCCAGGAGGACGATGTGTCGCCTGTTGGTGAGCCCGCTCAGACGAGATGGGTTCGCGATGGTCGTCTGGAACAGCTCCTCACCCACGATCCAGTCGCTCTCAGCCCTGAGGGCCTCGACGAGCGCGCGCGCCGCTTTCGCTCCCGCCGTGTCGCTTCGGATCACCACGACGTCGTTGCTCTCTCCGAAGGCGGCCATCATCGGTCCTGAGCACGAGAGCGTAGCGGCGGCGATCACCAAGACCGCCGATCGCAAGATCCTGGTCATTCGGACCTCCAGAGCCCGAGTTCCTCCCAGCCAACGATCTTGACGTCCGGAGGAACGTCGAACGTGAACGCGTCCCTATCCGTTTCTTCGGTGAGCCTCGCCGACTTGTAGACGAGGGAAGCCGACACCACCTCTCGTCCGTCCCGGACGAACGCGGCCTCCACGGTCTCCGGGAACCAATCGAACGAGCGCCAGCCGTGACCGGCGAACCGCAGCGAGATTTCCGTCTCGCCGTCCTCGATGCGGAGCGAGGAAATCCGCGCCGGCGACCCCGCGATGCCGACCGTCAGGAACATCCCTCTGTACGTCCCGCGCACGACGGACCCGCCGTTCGATGTCGAGATCGTCGCGTCCTCGAGCTCGCCCAGCACTCTGTCGTCGAGCTTCCCGAGGAACGCGGCCGCGTAGTCGAGATCCGCGAAGGCCTCGCCGGGGCCGGCGGGGCATCCGCGGACCTCCATCGTCCTCGCCGGACTGTAGACTCGAGAGCATCCACGGTCCCAGAGGAAAAGCGCCGTGAGCGTGCTCGAGAGAGAGCCGATCTTCGGTCTCAGGTCGGCCCTGAGCCAGTCGGGGCTGTCGTACGCGAGCGCGAACGTGAACTCGAAACTCCTGCCTGCGAAGCCCGCCGTTCCGCTCCCAGACCCGCGGAGGCCCTGCAGGTCCGGGGTGGTCTCAGCGAGGGCGCTCGCGATCTCCGCGAGCTCCTCGCGGGAGATCGGCGTTCCGGGAGGCGGCGGTGCCGAGCATCCGGCGGCCAGAAGAACGGCCGCTGCCAGCGCGAGCGAGGCCGCGCGGATTCGGACGCTCACTCGTTCGTCCCTTCATCGAGGCTGTTCATGTCGAGCTGCCTGCGCGCGGCGGTGATCCTGCGCGTGGCGCTGTCGCGGCCGGGGTCTTGGTCGAGCGCTCTCTCCCACGCACGGACGGCCTCCTCGATACGCCCCTGAGCCTCGAGAGCGTCGCCGAGGTGCTCGAGGATGACGGGGTCGGTCTCCCCCAGCTCGACCGCCCTTTCGAGCTCGACCACGGCCTCGTCGAAGCGGCCGGCACGGAAGTAGGCCCAGCCGAGCGTGTCGCGGACGATCCCGCTCTCCGGCGAGAGCCCGACCGCGCGCGTCGCCAGTTCGACGGCGCGTTCTGCGTCCATGTCCAGGTCGGCGAGCGTGTACGCGATGAAGTTCAGGGCCTGCACGGACGAGGGCTGGAGTTCGAGAACGCGCTCGTAGGCGGCGAGTGATTCGTCCACTTCACCCTCGTCGAAGAGGATCGAACCGAGTGCTCTCAGGAGAGCGGGTGTCTCCCCGAATCTCTCGACGCCCGCCCTCGCGACCTCCAGTGCGCGAGCGTTGTCACCGAGCAGACCGAGCGTCCGTGCGAGCGTCGCCGCGTGCCTCGCGCGTGCGCCGCGAGTCTCGAGGAAGGACTCCAGCAGGTCGACCGCCTCGTCGAGGCGATCGAGGGAGCCCAGGAGACTGGTCGCCAGCTCGACGACCGAGGCGTTGTTCCTGTCGAGCCCATGGGCCCGGATGAGTTCGCTCGCGGCGTCTTCGGGCCGGTCGAGCCGGAGGAGGATCTGAGCGTGGAGGTACGCCACGGCCGGCGACACGGAGTCGATCTCCGCCCGTGCCCCGACGAAGTCCAGAGCGTCGTCCTCTTTCTCTTGCGCGAGAAGCGACTGGCCCATGAGGACGACCAGTTCCACCGGGGCGTCTTCGCGCGCCGTCGCCGCGACGAGAACGGACTCCGCGAGAGCGGGCTCACCGTTCGACAGGGCTATGGCCGCCAGCAGGGCAGTGATCTCAGGGCTGCCTTCGCACTCCCTGAATGCGGCCGCGGCGCGGGGCCGCGCGTCCTCGATGCGCCCGATCGTGAAGAGGACTCGCGCTATCGCCGTCTCGATCTCGCACTGCCCGGGGTCGATGGTCGAGGCTCTGCGGTACTGGACGAGCGCGTCGGTCGGCATCCC
>JAUWRQ010000070.1 GCA_030610515.1 Candidatus Eiseniibacteriota bacterium
CACGGACCCCCCATTGTCTCTTGACGAATCGACGAGACAGCACTAGACTCATGGTCGGTTGCTGGCCATCAGTCAGAGTCGTACGCGCGCTTCGGAACACCTAATCACAGAACGAGGACGCACACTCAACCGCCCGGTCCCCTGGGCGGAGGGTGAGTCGCGTGTCCGATGCTTCGTCGCAACAGAGTCTGAACTCAAGAGTGCGTCGAGAGGAGGTGGTGGACCGGCCGATAGCGAAGCACGTTCGAAAGGCAGTTCTTCTCCAGGCAACTGAGTTGTAGGAGGGAAACGCAGATGAAGCGCATACTGATTCTGTCTCTCTGCCTCCTCATGGCCGCGACCGCGGCTCTGGCCGGACCAAAGGGCTCCGACAAGTACGCGACCGAGGTCATGTTCCCCATCGAGTACTACACCGGCGGCAATCGCGCGATGTTCGAGGGGTTCGAGGCTGGCGTTCCGCCGCCAGGCTGGACGCTGTTCCAGACGAACATCAACGAGACCTGGCACTCCAATGACTACAATCCGTACGAGGGTCTCTACAGCGCCACCTGTCTGTACGACGCCGGCTACACCGGACCTCAGGACGAGTGGCTCTACGTCGACTACATGATCGAGGCCGGTGACGAGTGCCTGTCGTTCTATGCCTTCGCGAGCACGTACTGGGCGATCGACCCATACCAGAACTACAATCTCTGGGTGACGATCGACGACGTGGTCATGTGGGACTACTACAACGACAACAACGGCGCCGTCACGTGGCAGTGGCAGCAGTACATGATCGACATCACCGGCTACTCGGTCGGCCAGACGATCACGCTCGGACTCGGCTACACGGGCTACGACGGAGCGCAGGGCTCGTTCGATGCTATCGACATCGGCGAGTGCCCGCCTCCGCCGCCGGAGCCGTGCTGCCCGTCTGAGTACGTCTGCTACGTCGTCGATTTCAACTATGACTACGGCGGCGCCATGCCGGTTGTCTGCGGCATCGGCCCGATCCCGTGGCAGTGGGGCGCCCCGATCGGGATCCCCGCGACCGCGTGTGACGGCGTTCCCGTGACGGATGTCTGGGGCACGAACCTCACCGGCGATTACCCCGTCCAGACGGGCGAGGGGCTCGTGATCGGTCCGTTCGACATCAACGTGCTCTGCGACTGCATGGAGCTCTGCCACTTCTACGACATCGAAACGGGTTACGATGGCGGCAACGTCAAGGTCTCGATCGACGGCGGCGTGACGTGGACGCTCGTCTATCCGTTCGGCGGATACGACGACATCCTCGACTCGACAAGCTTCATCGCCGAGTGCGTCGCGGGCGAAGAGGTCTTCACGGGACACATGACCGTGTTCCAGAGGGACTGCTTCGACCTCACCGACTACCACGGTCAGTCCATCATGATCGGTTTCTTCTTCGGATCCGACAGCTCGGTCACCTACCCCGGCTGGTACCTCAAGTGGGTGAAGATCGGAAGCGACGAGTACAGCCCGGTCGAGGACGCGACCTGGGGTTCCATCAAGGCCATGTACAGGTAGTCCTTGGTGCGAGCAACACAGACGATGTTGTAGCGAGATCGGGGGCGGGAGTGATCCCGCCCCCGATTCTTGCGAGCGTGGCTGGTGTCGAGTCGATCGCAGACATCGAGGGTCCATCGTCATCCGGCATCGGCGCCGTGCTTCCCGAGCTACTCCCCGTCCACGACGTCCAGCAGCACATCCACTGCCTTCGCCAGCTGGACGTCTTCCCCTCTGCTACACTCTTCGGGGACGGAGTCGATCCGCGTGTCCGGCTCGATGCCCCAGTTCTCGAGGTTCTTCCCCGTGAGGTCGTACCAGCCCGAGCCCGGCACTCGGAACCACGTGCCGTCAATAAGCCGGACGTCGTTCGTTCCGATGACAGCGCCGAAGGTCGGCGTGCCGACGACCGGACCCAGTTCCAGAGCTCTCCAACCCATCGGGAAGATCTCGGCGTCACTGTAGCAGCTCTCGTCGATGACGAGGACGAGCGGTTTCGTGTAGAGCTCGAGCGGGTTCCGTGAGGGCGGCCTCGTGCGCGACGTCGTATAGCCGTAGAACTCGCGGTCGAGGTAGCGCAGAATCCCGTCGTGGACGGAGCCCCCGCCGTTTCCGCGGATATCGATGACCAGACCGTCCTTGCCCGTGCCCTGCGCGAACAGATCCTCCTCAAACTGGATGAGGTTCGAAAGACCCATGCCGGCAATGTGGAGGTATCCGAAACGTCCGTCTGAGAGGTCCTCGACCTTGCGGCGGTTGCGTTTCACGCGGTCCTCGTAAGCGAGCCGCCGCATCGTACCGCTGCCGATCGGACGGATGCGCACGTCGCGCACGCTCTTGCCCGACGGGCTCTCGGCGACGCCGATGAGGATCTCCTCCCCGCCCCTGTCCGCCAAGAGCCGGTGGTAGTTCTCACCCGGCGCGATTGTCTCCCCGTTCACCGACACGA
The DNA here is from genome assembly GCA_030610515.1 of Candidatus Eiseniibacteriota bacterium. Lineage (GTDB taxonomy): Bacteria > Joyebacterota > Joyebacteria > Joyebacterales > Joyebacteraceae > WJLY01. The sequence continues at coordinate 2,459 of JAUWRQ010000070.1, forward strand.
CGTACTCGCCAGGCTCGATGCCGGCTCGGTCGGCGGGACTGTCCGGCATCACGGCACGCACTCGGACACCGGTGCCCTCGTGGTTCTCGTAGTGCCTGATGCCCAGGAGGCCCGTGCTCACGCCGCCGCCGCCCCACTTGTAGATGCCGAGGTGCGACGCGGACAGCTCTCCGAGCATCTCCCGCACGACCATCCGGAACTCCTGCTCCGTGTACGCCGCGAGTGCCATGGGCTCGTAGTAGTCGCGCACGGCGGCCCAGTCGACGCCGTGAAACTCGGGGTCGTAGAAGCCGTTCAGAAGAAGCCTCCACGCCTCGTTGAACATCTGACTGCGTTCCTCGGGGACGTTCGCGGTCACCCGAACCGAGAAACCGACGCCGCCGCGACCCGTGACGGTCCCCCCGTCCGGGTCTATACTGACGGTCTGAATCGAGCCACCGGAACCGACGTAGTAGCAGGTCGTGCCCTCGTTGTCCCAGTGAAGCCTCTCGGCGCTTCCACCGCCCTCCGTGACCTGCGAGAGCTTGTTGCCCTCCCAGTCGACGATCCAGAGGTCGGTTCCACCGAGGGTCCTCGAGGGAAACGCGAAGTAGTGTCCGTCCGGCGTCTGAGCGTAGAAGTCGTAGCCGCCGCGCATGTTCATCACCGTCTCGACGCGCTCGTTCAGACCATCGAAGTCGATCTCGACTTCGACGGGCGGCTCCTCATCCTCCTCGTCTCCCTCCGATTCTTCCTCTGCTTCGTCCTCCGCTTCCGCGTCCTCTTCGCGCTCCTCGTCGGTCTTCCAGTAGTCATCCCTCGTGAGCCACATGTAGCGGAGCGTGTACTGACCGTCGTCCGTGCGCGAGGCGTAGCTCAGGCGCTTGCCGTCGTCGCTCCAAAGCGGCTGGAAGTCGTCATTGGGATGATTCGTGACGTTGACCGCCTCGCCGCCCTCGCCCGGGACGACAAAGATGTCCTCCTTGTGACCCATGGTGGTGCGGGAGAGCGCTATCCAGACGCCGTCCGGTGACCACGAGAAATGGAGGATGTCGGCATCGGGAAGGAGCTGTTTCTTTCCACTCCCGTCGGCCTTCATCGTCCAGAGATACCGGTCGCCGTTGTGATACGCGATGGTCTCTCCGTTCGGCGACGGCGTCGGCAGAGCGTCGTCTAGAGGAGCATCGGTCAGGCGGGTGACCTCTCTTCGAAGGGCCTTCGAGAGCTCGGGCTCTCCCTCCTCGTCCGACCGCACCGCGAATATGTCGTAGTTCCCCTCCCTGTCGGACGAGAAGAGCAGCGTCTCGCCGTCCGGCATCCAAGCGACGCCTTTCTCTCTCGCTGACGTCTCCGTTATCCGCATCGCCGTACCGCACTCCCCGTCGTCGAACGGGGCGACGTACACCTCACCGCGCACGACGAGCGCGATCTCGGTCTCGTCTGGCGAGAGCGAGAACTCCGTGGCCTGCGCGGAGAGGGTCATCCGGAGTTCGTCATTCCACTTGAGGTCGCTCGGCGCAACCACTTCGATCGGCATCGGTTCCCCGTCGGGAACGCTCAACCTCCAGAGCCCCCCACCCCACTCGTACGCGATGAGCGAACCGTCGTCCGAGATCGCGGCGTACTGGACCCCGTCCGATTCGTGCAGCGTCACCTGCGTCGGAGGCCGCGCGACGGCGGGCTCTCCGTCCTCGCCCGGTCCGGGAAGATCGAGCACGACCCACCAGATGTTCGCCACATCATACGACCGCTCAGACTGGAAATAGAGCGTCCGTCCGTCGGAGCCCCACATCGGCCTGTCGTCGTCCCCGGGCCACTCGACGAGTCTGTAACTCTTCCCGCCCTCGTAGGCCCTGATCCAGATGTCGCGCGACGCGCTCCCGCGGTAGTGCTTGCGCCACCACGGTGTCCGACCCCGCACGTACGCGATCCATCGGCCGTCGGGCGACACGGCCACGTTGAACGCCCTTCCGCGGATGACGCGCCGAGGGAGGCCACCGTCGTCCGAGATCTCGTACAGCTCTGACTCGAGAGTGTCGCGCTGGGAGGCAAACAGGACGCCTCTCCCGTCGCGCTTCCAGCACTGGAGGTTGTCCCACGCACTGTGGAAAGTGAGCTGGGAGGGAGCGCCTCCCTCCGCAGGGATCACGAAGGTGTCACCGTTCCCCTGGCGGTCGGAGGTGAACGCGAGACGATCGCCGCCGGGGGCCCACACAGGATGGTCGTCGTAGGCCTCGTGCACGGTCAGTCTCCTGGCCGTCCCGCCTTCAACCGGAGCGATCCACACGTCTCCCATGTACGAGAAGGCTATCTCCGTCCCGTCAGGAGACGGGGCCGGCCCGCGCGCATTCAGGATCGAGTCTGCCGACGCGGTTCCGGCCGTCAGGACGACGGACGCCGTCAGCAGGAGAGAACACACGAGAGGTCTGAGCCCCTTCACACGATCGTTCATCTCGCCCTCCGGGATTGATGATGCGCGGGGAACCCGAGTCGGCGTCGCGTCTGCCCGAACGCCGGACGGGAAACCTGAGTCGGCGCCGTGTCTGGATCAGCGCCGTGCCGGGAAGAGGAACTGCAGCGCCCGCGGGAGACGTGCACTCCACGCCCGTTCGTTGTGCACCGCCCCTTCGTCCTCGACGTACTTGAGCTGCCCGGGGATGGAGAGCCCCTTCTCCATCATTATGTCTCGCATCCGGCGATGCAGCTGAATGATGTCGGGCACGCCGTCGCCGTCGCGGTCGGAGCGGTCCTCGGCAGTGCCCACGTCGATCCACACGCGGACGCCGGGCGGGGGATTCCTCTCCGCCACGTAGTTCAGGATGTGCCCGTCGGCCCAGCCGTACGACGTCGACAGGGCCGCGACCCGGGAGAAGACCTCGGGATGAGCCCACGCCAGGTAGAGAGACACGATCCCACCGAGCGAGGAACCGGCCACGCCCGTATTCTCCCTGTCTGGAAGCGTCCTGTATGTTTGATCGATGAAGGGCTTGAGATCGTTGAGTACAAAATCCGCATAGAGGCCGGCGCCACCGCCGCCGCGCGACCTATCGGGAGCGGGCGTGTACTCGAAGGCGCGATCGCTCGTGTTCTCGATGCCCACGACGATGAGCGGCCTAATCTGGCCCATCTCCACCATTCTGGTCACGTTCTCGTCGACGCTCCATTCGACCCCGATGAAGGACGTGGCGGCGTCGAACAGGTTCTGTCCGTCGTGCATGTAGAGAACGGGATAGCGCCTGTCCGGCTCGTCCTCGTATCCCGGTGGGAGATAGACGAGAACATCGCGGGAGTTCCCAAGCTTCGCCGCGGCGAAGTCGGGGTGGCGACGAAGGTCACCCACTACGGTGTGGGACTCCCTATGCGGCGAGAAGTCCCGCCAGTTCTCGATCCAGATCGGAACTGTTTCGTCGCCCACCACCTCCAGGACCCTGTCAGGGATCTCCTCGTGATCGACTCCCTTCTCGACCGTTTCCCACGTTCCGCGCGTGAACTTGAACCTGAGCTCCGTCTCAACGGGGAGGACCAGCGTGAGCGCGTACATGCGGTCCCCGATCTTCCCAAGCTCGACCTTGCCTGGATCCCAGGGACCGAGCGCCGGGATGTTGCCGGCGATGAAGACGCCGGCCTCGGGAGGGGTCGCGTCGGGAACGTGCACCTTGAACGTGACCATCGCGCCGCGCGCGGACGCGGGTGCGGGCGACGCGAGCACGAGCGCCGTTGAGAGAAACGCGAGGCTCAGGCAGAGCAGTGAGCGATCAGTCATGACAACCTCCTGGAGAGAGGATACAGCCTACCTGCGGTGGGGGCAACCGCCGCGCGGACCGGCGTCTCACGGGCCCGGGGCGCGCTACCGGGGCCGTCAGCAGCGCGAGCTTCGGGACCGCGTCGTGCGG
>JAUWRQ010000016.1 GCA_030610515.1 Candidatus Eiseniibacteriota bacterium
AACGGGATCCTCGCGGAGTTCAGCACAGGAACGATCTCGGGCAACATCATCGTGAACGGCGACGGAACGGGCGTCGCCGCGTCGGGTTTCGCGGGAACGATCGAGGGAAACGAGATCTCCGGATGCTACCGCGGCATCGAGGGATGGATGCACGGAGCATGCCCGGACGCGTCGATCGTCTGGAACTACGTGCACCAGTGCGGCCACGGAATCGAGATCATCACGTGCGCCGCCCTCGAGGGGAACATCGTCGAGAGCTGCACGAACACAGGCATCTCCGTGTTGGGCTCTCAAGGTTGCGACGTCGACGGTAACGTGGTCCGCTGGAACGAGGTTGGCATCTACCTGGACTCAGGGCTGGGTGTCGGCATCCATGGAAACGACATCTACGGCAGCGAATTATACAACCTCGAGTGCTACCCGTGGACGCGCGAGACGCCCGGTGCGCCGATGCGCGGGACGTTCGACCTCGACGCCACGATGAACTGGTGGGGAACGAACGATCCCCACGAGATCGCTCGCGGCATCATGGACTGCAACGACGACCCCGCAATCGACTGCTGCGTTGTCTTCGACCCGTGGTGCGTTGCGCCGGGATGCGACCCGACGACCACAGAGCCGACTAGTTGGGGAACGGTAAAGGCGATCTTCCGCTGAGGGGAGACAAGTTCGGGATGAACAAGGAGCTACTCGAGAGGACCGCGCGCGCGCTCGTGGCACCCGGCAAGGGGATACTCGCCGCGGACGAGAGCGCAGGGACCATCAAGAAGAGGTTCGACGGAATCGGGGCCGAATCGACCGAAGAGAGCAGGCGGGCGTATCGCGAGATCCTGTTCACGACAACGGGAGCAGAGGAGTACGTGTCCGGCGTCATCCTGTTTGACGAGACACTGCACCAGTCGTCGGTCGACGGGACACCGTTCCCGAAGCTCCTCGCCGAGAAGGGCATCGTGCCGGGCATCAAGGTCGACAAGGGCGCCAAGGACCTCGCGCTCTTCCCTGGAGAGAAGGTGACCGAAGGCCTCGATGGACTGCGCGAACGGCTGGCTGAGTACGTCGTGCTCGGCGCGCGCTTCGCGAAGTGGCGAGCCGTCATCACGATCGGCGACGGCATCCCGACGACGACGTGCCTGCGGGCGAACGCCCGCGCGCTCGCCCGGTACGCGGCACTCTGCCAGGAAGCGGGACTCGTGCCGATCGTCGAACCCGAGGTGCTCATGGACGGCGGCCACACGATCGAGCGCTGCGAGGAGGTGACATTCGCGGCCCTTCGAAGCGTCTACCACGAACTCCGTGAGCACCGCGTCGTCCTGCCGGGGACGCTACTGAAGCCGAACATGGTCCTGCCCGGGAAGGACTGCCCCGCTCAGGCGACGCCGTCACGGATCGCGGAAGCCACCGTGAGGTGCTTCGCCGGCGTCGTGCCGGTCGCCGTGCCCGGCATCGTGTTCCTTTCGGGAGGTCAGAATCCACAGGAGTCGACGGAACGCTTGAGCGCCATGAACGCGATCGGCCCGCACGCGTGGGAACTCAGCTTCTCCTACGGCCGAGCGCTCCAGGAACCTGTTCTCAAGGCGTGGGGCGGCAATCCGTCGAACGCGGACGCGGCGAGAGCGGCGTTCCTGCACCGCGCGGCGCTGAACGGCGCGGCAAGGTATGGGGAGTACACGTCGGACATGGAGCGGGCATGATGCCGGGACCCGACAAGCCGAGGATCGGCATCAGCACGTGCCTCCTGGGCGAGAACGTTCGCTACGACGGTGATCACGCGCGCGACGGATTTCTCACCGACACGTTCGGGCGATTCGTCGAGTGGGTTCCCGTCTGCCCTGAGGCGGAGACGGGGCTCGGGGTCCCGCGCGAGCCGATCCACCTCGTCGGCGACCCGGAGAGTTCCCGCCTGGTGACGGTCAAGACGGGCGTCGACGTCACGGCCGGAATGAAGCGGTGGGCGAAGCGGCGCTTGAAGGAACTCGAGGGGGAGAACCTGGTCGGATACGTCTTCAAGTCCCGCTCACCCAGCTGCGGGATCGAGCGGGTCAAGGTGTTCGATGGACGGGAGGCCCCGCGCAGGGTCGGGACCGGCATCTGGGCGCGGGCGTTCATGGACCGCTTTCCACTCCTGCCCGTGGAGGACGAGGAGAAGCTACGCGACCCGCGCATCCGCGAGAACTTCATCGAGTGCGTCTTCTGTCTCAGGCGGTATCGCGACGCGATGCGACCGCGGCGATCGCGCGGCGCCCTCGTCAGGTTCCACGCCGAGCACGAGTTCCAGATCATGGCGCACAGTCTAAGTCTCCAGAAGGAGATGGGGCGGCTTCTGGCGAGTGCGAGGGAGCGTAATCTCGCGGAGCTGTGCGTGGAGTACGAGGCCGTTCTCGTGCGCGCCCTCAGGCTCCCGGCGACGGCGCGCAAGAACGCGGACGTTCTCAGGCACGCGCTCGGTCATCTTAGGAGGATGCTGACGGCGGACGAGAAGCGGGAAATGCTCGACGTCATCTCCGAGTGCCGGCGCGGTTTCCTGCCGCTCATCGTCCCGGTCACGATGCTTGCGCACCACGCCAGGAGGCACGACGAGCCTCACCTGGCCTCACAGACCTACCTCTCCCCGGACCCGGTAGAACTCAGACTTCGCAACCACGCGTAGTGCCTTGGATCCGGCCTTGCTCCGATGGAAGGGCGTGCGACGGCGTACGTCCGTCGCTCACGGCAGTGCGACCTCCCGAGCACGAGCATCGATGAGATGCTTGACCAGCTGGCGCGACGGTGAGTTGCGTCGCGACGGTGTGATGGTAGACTTCGAATAGCAGACTCTGGATGGTGGGGCACCCCGAACGGACGCCGCCGCAGCCGGCCCCGATGGCGGGTGCCCCTTCGCGAAGCCGGACGGCCCTCCGCCGGTGCGGGCTTCAGTACGTGCCTGAGCCGAGGAACACGCATTGCCTGAATCGCGACCCTTGAAACGCGGGGAAGAACTCCTCTGGATGAGCCTCAAGGCCTCCGTGGCCTCGGGCAGACTCGACTCGGACGATGTGGGCGTCGCGATCGGTCGCGAGGATCCACGGTCGTTTCTCATTGCCCTCGACGGAGCGCGCTGCGCCGGAAGGCTCCGAGGGAAGTTCCTCAATCCCAGGCTCTACTTCGTTCGGGAGCTACTGGCGTCAGACGACGCGGAGTTCGACGACGTCGCCTCCTCTCTGTGCACGGTCCTCAGCGACTCATTCGCCGAGGACGGAACGGAGATCCTGGCGTGGGACAGAGCGGCGGACCACGCGACGAACCGTGCGCTAGAGGCGGCCGGCTTCGTCGTCGGCCGGCGCAAGGTCTTCGTCGAGCGCGGCCTCTCCGGATACGAGTCACCGCACGAGGACGTTCTCGAGTACAGAACGCTGGCGGAACTCGGAGAGGAGAGGTTCCTCGAGATCATGACGGAGGCGGCGAGGGGCGACCCCTTCGAGGACGTCACGGAGCGCGACCCGAGAGGCGACTTCCGGGAGCTGGTGGACTACGCGGGAGACCGATTCGACCCGACCTGGTGGCGAGCTGCGTTCCAGGACGGCAAGCCCGTCGGAGTCGTTCTGCCCCAGGCGTTCGCGGACAGGGAAGCCGAGGGGAGTCTCTTCTACGTGGGAGTCTTTCCCGACCGGAGGGGGCGCGGATTCGGGAAGATGTTGCACGCGGCGGGCCTCGAGTTCCTGGCTCGAAACGGCATCGAGCGCTACGTCGGCTCGACGGACAGCCGCAACACGCCGATGATCGCGGTCTTCACCGCCAACGGATGCAGCCGGACGGGAACGCAGCTCTTCTACAAGGCGTTGCGCAGGAGCGAGAGATAGCACGGGCGGAGCGATGATGGATTGTCCATCGGTTCCGCTCTCCGGCATCATCACGTAGAGTCGATCGTGCCGTCCCCGACGCCTACCATTCAACATGGCGGGAAGCATGTCGAGCGAGCAGAAGAGACACTCCGGACGCGGCCCGAGACTCGCGGCGCGCACGGTCGGAACCCCGGTCACGCGCGTCGACGCGGCCGACAAGGTCACCGGACGGGCTGTCTACGTAGACGACCTCTCCCTGCCTGGGATGCTGCACGCGGCCCTCGTCTTCCCCGGGTGCGCGCACGCGGAACTCAAGGGGATCGACGGGAGCAAGGCGCTCTCACTGCCCGGCGTGCACGCCGTCCTGACGGCCTCGGACGTCCCCGGCGAGACCCAGGTCGGTGTCATCGACGCCGATCAGCCTCTTCTCCCCCATTCGCGGATACGATACTCCGGAGACGCCGTGGCGATCGTGGTCGCAGACTCCGCCGCCATCGCCCGCGACGCCGCCCGCGACGTCCGAATCGACCTGAGCGAGCTCCCCGCCGTCTTCGACGCGGAGGAAGCTCTCTCGCCCGACGCTCCGCGCGTGCACGACGGTGGGAATCTGCTCTTGCACTACAAGGTACGGAAGGGCGACGTCGGCTCAGGCTTCGATGACGCAGACATCATCGTTGAGCGGACATTTCGCACGCACCATCAGGAGCACGCGTACTTGGAGCCGCTCGGCGCCCTGGCCGTCCCGGAGGACGGTGACACGATCACAGTCTACGGAACCATGCAGTGCCCCTTCTACGTGCAGAAGGCCGTCGCGACGGTGCTCGGGCTGCCGCTCGCGTCGGTGCGCATCGTGCAGACGGTGACCGGTGGAGGGTTCGGCGGCAAGGAGGACGCCCCTTCCGAGATCTGCGCCTGCGCGGCGGTTGCGGCGTGGAAGACGCGCAAACCTGTGAAGCTCGTCTACACGCGCGAGGAGGACTTCTACCGCTCGAGCAAGCGCCACCCCATGACGATCGCGTTCAAACTGGGTGCCAAGCGCGACGGCACCTTCACGGCCGCGCAGATCAGGGTCGTCGCCGACGCCGGCGCGTACTCGACGCTCACGCAGGTCGTAGCATTCCGCGCCGCGGCGCACGCCACGGGTCCATACGAAATCCCGAACGGCCACACCGACGTCCTCGGTGTCTACACGAACCGGCAGACTACGGGCGCGTTCAGGGGATTCGGCCAACCCCAGGTCATCTTCGCCAACGAGTCCGTAGTCGATGAGATCGCGGAGGCGCTCGAACTCGACCCGATCGACATCCGGCTCAGGAATGCCCTTGAGGTCGGCAAAAGCACCGCAACGGGACAGCTTCTGAAAGAAAGCGTCGGGCTCAAGGAAACGCTCGAGGCCGCGAGGGACGCGTCGCGCTGGGACGCGAAGCGGCGGAGCTTCGCCGAGAATCGCTCCGCGTGGAGCGCGGGGAAGGCGGACGACGCAAAAGCGGCGAGCGGGACGGACGATGCTCGAGCGGCGAGCGGAACGAACGATGCTAGGGGGGCAGGCGGCGCGGACGACGCAGCAGTAGCGCGTGGCGCGGAAGCCACCCGGCACGACGCGGCGCTGCTGCGAGGCATCGGTGTTGCGTCCATCTACTACGGCGTGAGCCTCGGGGCCAAGGGGCTCGCTCTCGACGCGTCCGGGGCGCACCTGAACGTCTACAGGGACGGCTCGGTTCGCATCTCGGTCGGGGGAACGGAGATGGGACAGGGCCTCCTCACCGTCCTCTCCCAGATAGCATCGGACAGCCTGGGAGTCCCGATAGACCGCATACACGTCGGAAACGCGGACACGAGCGTCGTCCCCGACAGCGGCCCGAGCGTCGCCTCGCGCACGACACTCATGACGGGGAACGCCATCATCGACGCCGCGGCGAAGCTGCGCGAGACGATGGGAGCCGTGGCAGCGGAGATCCTCGAGGTGGACCGGGAGAAGATCGCCTTCTCCGGTGACCGCGTCGGCTTCGGAAGCGTGACGATGCCCTTCACCGACCTCGCGAACGAGTGCTGGCGCAGGAACGTCCGCACGTCCGCCGACGGTTGGTACGCCGCACCCGAGACGAGGTTCGACGAGAACGGTCAGGGTGACGCCTACGCCGTGTACTCCTACGCCACGCACGTCGCCGAGGTCACGGTTGACACAGGTACGGGTCACGTGACGCTCGACAGGATCACGGCGGCGCACGACGTCGGTCGCGTTCTGAACCCGGTGACGCTCGAGGGACAGATACAGGGCGGCGCGCTCCAGGGGGCGAGCATGGCGCTCTACGAACAGATGATCACCGACGGGGAGAGAATACTGACGCCGGACTTCTCGACCTACGTACTGCCCACGTCGATGGACGTCCCCGAGATCGCCGCTGTGACGGTGGAGGCCCCGTATTCCCTAGGACCGTTCGGGGCCAAGGGAATAGGCGAGACGCCCGCCATGCCCGCCGCCGCGGCCGTCGCCAACGCCGTCGCCAACGCAACGGGCATCCGCGTGAGGGAACTCCCCATCGACCCCGAGACGATCGCACGGGCCCTCGACGGCGCGGACACAGGCAAGGAGAGCCCATGAGAATCGTCCGAGCCGCGACCGCTCTTGTCGTGTCGCTTGCGGTCCTCGCAGGTTCCGCACCGGCGCTCGGCGAAGACGCGGGGCCACTGTCCTCCTCGATCGATGATCCTTCGCGGCCCCCACGAAGTTGCGAACTCCTCGACGACGCGCTCGCGGCGATCATCATGACGCGTGGGGACCTATCGTTCCGCACTGACTACGCAGACCATCCTGACTCGTTCAGGATTGCGGTCGTCGACTCACTCCTCAGGAGACCCCTCGACACAGAGCTCTACGTGAGAGACCTGGCCAGCGACCTCTCGTCGCGCGGCGAGCTGCGCGAGCTCCTGGCGGCCTGCGCGAGTGAGCTGGACCTCGATGTCGACGGCCCGAGCGAGCTGGACCTCGAGATCGGAGCCCCGACGCAGAAATCGGCCGGCGGCTCTCCCACGGGAGATCACCCGGTGGAGATCCTCCTCGCTGGTGTCCGTGAGTCTTCTGCTCTCATGGAGAGAGCGTTCGTCCGGCTCACCGATGACGAGCGCACCTTCCTCGCCGAGCACGCTGCCGTCCTGCTCGAGGAGGAGGAGTTCGACCCGGAGAAGCCGATCGACGTGCGCGACCGCGAGGCCGAGCGGGACGAGGAGCTGGGCGACGAACTCCTACGCATCGCCGCGCTCGTTGACTACCAGAGCATCGCCGCGGCCGGAACCGTTCTCGCCGCCGCTGTCGACCGAGCCCTGCCACTCCTCGACTCGTGGGACGGACCGTTCGAGGGACGAGGCCGCGCGCACGGCGGATCGGAGGGAGGTCGAACGTGGGACTCGGGACCCTGGAGCGGAGACGTCGCGCTCGTCCTCGAGACCGACGCGGGCACCGTGGTGCTCGGAGGTCCCGGCCCAACGGTGTACGAGAAAGCCTGCTCCGTGATCATCGACCGCGGCGGGGATGACGTGTATCTCGGGGGAGGCGCGGGCGCCGTCCCCGGTCTCACGGCCTGCGTCCTGATCGACATGAGCGGAAACGACCTCTACCGGGCCGGGGACCACTCGATGGGTGCTGGCTTCATGGGCGCGGGGGTGCTCGTCGACCTCGGAGGCGACGACACCTACTCGGCGGGCAGTTTCTCTCTCGGATCAGGGCTGTTCGGCGTGGGAGTCCTCGACGATCACGCGGGCAACGACAGATACGCGGGAGACACGTGCACACAGGGCTCCGGCGCATTCGGCCTCGGCGTGCTCCGCGACAGGAGCGGGAACGATTCGTACGAGGCCGCACTCTTCTCCCAGGCGTTCGGATTCGTGGAGGGATTGGGCGCGCTCGTGGACGGAGGCGGCAACGACCTCTACTTCGCGGGCGGGAAGTACACCGACGAGATCCGGTACTTCGACCACTTCTTGAGTCTCTCGCAGGGGTTCGGGTTCGGGTGGCGCCCCGACGCCTCGGGCGGCGTGGGACTGCTGGCAGACCTCGGCGGAAACGACGTGTACGTCTCCGACATCTTCGGACAGGGCTCGAGCTACTGGTTTTCGGTAGGCGGGCTCGTCGACTTCGCGGGCAACGACCAGTACGTCTCCTATCAGTACGCACAGGGCGCCGGCACGCACATCACTGGCACCGCTCTCGTCGACCTCGAGGGCGACGACAACGACATCTCGAAGGGCGTCTCCCAGGGCTGCGGACACGATCTCGCGATCGGCATCCTCCACGACTTCGCGGGAGACGACAATTACACGTGTCACGACCTCTCTCAGGGAGCCGGCAACGCCAACGGCATCGGACTCATCATTGACGAGTCCGGGGACGACGCGTACTCGGTCCGGGCCCCGCACAACACGCAGGGGTACGGGAACCACCGCCGGGATTACGGGAGCGTCGGCATTCTGATCGACTGCGAAGGCTCGGACTCCTATTCCGGACCGGGTGAGGACGGCACGTGGTGGATGGGTAGCGACCACGGCATCGGTATCGACGCGTCCACGAATGAAGGAGCCGACGAGTGATGAGACCTTCTCGACTAATGAGACCTTCTGTCGCGCTTCTGCCGAGACCGGCCTACGCTGTCTGCGTGATGACCCTGCTCGCATCAACGCTTGCCGTCGCGCTCGTGTCGGCACCGGCCCTCGCTCAGACGGTGTCTGCGAGCGGCCCGAACGCCGCCGCCGAAGGCGACACGACGGTGCTCGCGCTCCTGTCGCCCGAGGAGCTCTTCCTGAGAGCGTCGTCGGCAGCACTCCAGTTCGAACACATGCGCGCACCGTCGCGGCGGCTTCTCGTGCGAGAGCACGAGACGTCGGTCCCGCATCTCGTCACCAGACTCGACACCGACGACGCTCGAGAACGACATGCCCTCGAGGACGTGCTCGTGAGGATCGGCGACCCCGCCGTCCTCCCACTCATCGAGACGCTCGAGTCGGAGCTTCCGAGGAGCGACACGTCGCGCGGAGCGCGTCTCGCCGCCTTCATTCTCGGCAAGCTCGAGGACGAGCGCGCGGCCGGCGGACTCGAAGCGGCCTCGGGGCACCGGGACTGGAAGGTCAGGGGCTCGGTGGCGACCGCGCTCGGGCGCATTGGAGCGCCGGGACCCATCCCGATTCTGTGCCGCCTACTGG
>JAUWRQ010000058.1 GCA_030610515.1 Candidatus Eiseniibacteriota bacterium
CGATGCCCCATCCGTCGATCGTGATGACGACGTCGGGCTTTTCAACCCCGAGGTCGTCCCAGACCGTCACGGTTACAGCCGTGCTCTTGTTGATCGGGACTGACGACGGCGTGATGTCGTACGTCACGGGAACGATGACCTCGACGGCGCCCGAGTGCGGCACAAAGTCGTGCTTGCTCACCCAGATGTCCATCATGCCGACGGTCTGGGGAGGCGTGGTCACGGTGATGTCGGCGTGGCCGTAGCCATCGGTGTATGCCGTCTCGTAGAGCTCTCCGTCCATGTATATGCAGACAAGCGCGTTCTCGACGGGGTCGCGGCTCGTCGTCCCGACATCGACCGTGAAGAGCTCGCCGCCGACCGGGAAGGCGGATGCGTACGTGACGTCGAGCTGCCCCGGGATGCTCGTCCAGGGATCCAACGCCGGGTCGCCGAAGACGGTGTACATCTCGTAGTAGTAGCGAGACCTGCCGCCGCCCGAGTAGACCTGATAGACGGCCCACAGTCCCTCGTTGAACATGCCGCGAGCCCACGTGTAGTCGTTGCCGAACCACGCATCGTAGACCGCGCGCTCCATGTAGTCGTCTTCATCCCAGTACGAGTTGTTCGACGCGCCGATGAAGAGGATGCCTCCGTTCTGGGCCAGCGTCCACGTCTCGCCGAAACACGCGCTGTTGTAAGCGCCCGTGACGCACGCGTACGACTGAACCATGGGAAGCATGTCGACGTTCGTCGTGGCCTGCACCTGGCTGGCCGAGATCGGCGGGCCGTCCGCCCACCCGTTCGTCGAGCCGTGGCCCGAGTAGGTGAGCATCGAGATGCCGCCGTTGATGTCGTCGAGGCACTGCTGGGTCGTCGCCCCGTAGTAGTACCAGCGCGTGTTGATGGGGTCGTAGCCCGCGGGCTGAACCCAGTTGTCGATGCAGTACTGGTGCGTTCCCTCGGAGACCGTGTGGTTGTCGCTGGAGGCCATGAACGTGGCCTGCTCGACCCAGTCCGAAGGCGTGCTCGTCAGGGCGAACCGCACGTACTTCGTGCTCTTGTCCGCCAGGAGCGTGACGTCCGCCTCCGAGTCGCACGAGAAGCGGCCGACGTACATGTCGGGCAGCCAGTCGTCGCCCGCGTCCATGCAGACGTAGTAGAGATCGGTCGCGTGCGATGCCGCGACGCCGGTGAAGTAAGGAACCTGCCCTGTGTCGCCGATCAGGACGACGAAGGTCGGCGGGACCGGCCATGTTGTATAGGCATCCTTAATGTAGGTCTGAATGTTCGTGGCCGTGGCACCGCCGGGGATCTCCGAGAGCTTCGTGATCGTCGTCTCATATCCGAGACGGTGGCGGAGTCCGGCGAACTGCTCGATCTCCTCGTAGTAGTCGTCGTAGCATATGACGAGGTAGCCGATCGGAAGCGTCAAGGCGCGGGTCCTGAACGTGTCTGCGTTCATGAAGTGCTTCCGCGCGAACGCGTCGAAGTCCGGAGAGGCATAGCGCTCGAGCGCCGCGTTCGTGGCGCCCATGTCGCCGCCCTCGAAATCGACGCGAAGCTCGATCGACGTCAGGTAGCGAATGGCGCCGGTCGCCGGGCTGTACTGCCCCGGGAAGATCTCGGCCTCGACGAAGCGATGGGCGCGGAACTGGCCCGCTTCACCCAGTGCTGCGTCCACGCCGGGACCGAACGCGTCGGCACCGTAAGCTCCGCGGTCGATCGCGAACCTCGCGGCCTCGCGGGCGCCGGGCAGCTTCTCGACGGAGGGCTGCATGGGCTCGACCGGCGAGCCGAATCCCATCTCAGCGAGCGTGGTCTCGGCGTACTCGGCGCTCACGACGGTGAGCCGCGGAGCGGCACCGTGCGGTATCTCGAGATACTCGCGAACGACGGGGAGCTTGGGGAGACCCGCGTCGAACGTGTGGAAGTAGCCGGGGATCGCGAGCCGAGTGAAGGTCCCACCCTTCGTATCGACCTCTTCTGCAACGAGTCCCGGGAAGTCGATCGTGAGCGTGGCGCCCTCGAAGCCGGACGCGAGCAACTTCACGTCGGGCTCGGCGTAGGGCAGAGCTGCGCCGTAGTCGATCCACGTAGTGGCCGCGGTCGCCGGAAGCGCGACGGCGACGAACAGCGCGCACGCAACAAGAGCTCGCACGGATCTCATCCGTAACCCTCCTTGGGGGTATAGGCGACACACACACGTCCCCACGAACGGGGACTCGCGCGAATCGCCCGCTGTCATTTCATCACGTAAGCACACACAACTCCCGTGCGTGGGCCTTGCGACCCACGCACAGATTATACCATATCGGCAAGCGTACTTCAAGATGCACTGGGGTCGGGCCCGGGCCTGCGGCAGTGCGAGGAGCCTCAAGAGCCTCCGCTGTGCGGGGGGCCTCGAGAAGCCTCGCGGGGCAAGGAACTTGCATGTTGAAGGCAGGTTGCCCCTTCTCCGCCTCATGATTGACGAGCGGGACGGGGGGCCTTACCTTTGTCGAACGGCACGGCCCCGGAACGAGATGCGTCCGGTTCGGAGCCGCGCCCGCGTAGAGCACGGCGCGACCGCTCGGGACGCGCCGCCACGAAGGAGAGTACCGTTGCAGGACAGGCCATCCAGCGCCCTTCCATACGGCACGAGCGAGTTCTACGCCTCGCTCGTGGACAGGTGCGTCCAGGGACTTCTCGAGGCGGTCGGCGAAGGCAACGTCGAAGCGGTCCTCATGGTCGGAGCGCCCACGCGCGGCGAAGCCACGGTAGTCGACACGCCTCAAGGCCCCTATTCCCTGAGCGACGTCGACCTCGCCTGCGTAGGCAAACCCGGCGTCGACGTCGCGCAGCTGCGCAGTCGTCTTGCCGCATGGGTCGCCCTGGCGAACACCGAGTTCGCGCGAGAGTGCACCGGAGTCGACGCCAGCGTGAAGACGCGTGGTGCCGAGGCGCCGGTCTATCCACTCATAGCGACATTCGAGATGCTCCGCTCGCCGACCGTTGTGTGGGGCAGCGAGAGCATCCTCAGTGAACTCCCCGAAGTCGCATTGGCTGACGTGCCGGCGTGGGACAGCCTGGTTCTCCTCCACAACAGGACCGTGGAACAGGTTCTGCTGTCACGTAGGCTGGGGGCGTCGGGTGAAGACACGGGGGTTGCGTCCCCGGCGGCGACGCCCGGAGGGACGCTCGGACTCGGAGAGCCCATCGAGCCCGGGGAGATACTGGAACGGGGCGAGCCGCTCGAGCACACGGAAACGCTCAGGCTACTCTACGCGTCCGGGAAGTTCCTGCTCGACGCCGTGACCGCGCTCCTGTTCCTCGATCGGAATGTCCCGGAGACGTATGCCGACCGGGCGTACGCGTTCAGTCACGAAACGCTGGTCCGACCTGAGAACGCGCGGCTGCGGTCCGCGCTCCGCGAGTTCGTTCCCGACATCGAGACGTGGGCGCGCTTCAAGTCATCGGGCGATCTTTCCGACCTCTCCGGCATTCCCGGAGCTACACCCGACGACCCTATCGCCCTGGCGCGGCATTGCTTCCTGAGATATGCTCCCTGCTGCGGGATCGTGTGGAGAGCGATCCTGGGAAGCGTGGTCGGTACGGACGCGCTCAAGCTTCCGACGGTGAGCGTCGTCCGGCTCTACCCACGGCTCGAGTCTCTTCCGAGAAAGATCGTGCGCTCGCTCAAGATGCTCCGCTCGCCCGCCGGGCGCGCGGGGCTCTTCTCGACGGGCCGCGTGCTCAAGCGCGCCACGTTCGCGTCTCCTCGGATGCTCGCGTACGCAACGGCGGTACTGATCTACCTGAGCTACTCCGGAAGCGAAGACGAAGGCGTTCTCGGTTCCCTGCTCCGTGAGACCTGCCCCTTCCGGGTCCCGCCGGACTTCGCGGAGCTTCCTCTCGAGAGGAAGCGTGAGGTGCTCATCGACAGCTTCTCGCTCTTCCACGCGTCAGTGCTCAGGGGAAGGAAGATACCGGAGAGATCATGACGAAAGACCGTATCACCCTTGCCTTCTTCGTCGACGCGCTCGGCTCGCGGCTCGCGGGAGAGCTCGGCTGCTTCCGGGAGATCGCGCCGCACGCGTATCGCCAGCGGACGATCCTCGGGTACAGCTGTGCGGCGCAACCGACGATCCTCACGGGACTCCCGCCGTCCGAGCACGACCACTGGGCCATGTTCTACAGGACGTCCCGCTCGGAGCTCGCGCCGCTCCGTCATCTCGACATCCTCCCGAACGCCGTCGGCCGGCACAGGAGATTCCGCCGTCGTCTGCTGGCGGCTCACCGGAAGCGAAGCGGTTTCACGGGCTACTACAACTTCTACAGAATTCCCTTCCGACTCTTCCGGGAATTCGATCTCTCCGAGAAGCGTGACATCTATGCGCCCGGGGGGTTCGACGGAGACGTGGAGTCCATCTTCGACATCCTCGCCCGCGACTCGGTTCCGCATCGCGTGTGGAACTGGAAGACCGGCCTCGACCGCGCACTCGCCGAACTCTCGGAGACGCTGGCGAACGGGCCTCCCATCAGGTTCGCGCTTCTCTACACGGCCGTCATCGATGCGTTCCTTCACGAGCACGTGGGTGACGCGAGCGTCGTGGGTGCAGCACTCAAGGACCTGGAGGCCAAGATCTCCCGAGTGGTCGCCCGCGCGCACGACAGCTACTCCGAAGTCGACTTGCTCATCTTCTCTGACCACGGAATGGCCGAGACGAAGGGCGAGGTTGACCTCATGGACGCGATCGGGACACTCGGCCTCACGCACGAGAAGGACAACCTCGCGTTCTACGACTCGACGATGGGACGCTTCTGGTTCGGGAACGAGCGGGCGCGCACCGATGTGGCCGAACTGCTCGAGAACATGGACGGAGGCTCAGTGCTCTCGGACGACGATCTGAGACGTGAGGGAGTGTTCTTCGATGACCGGCGCTACGGGGAACTCGTCTTTCTGATGGACCCCGGAATGCTGATCGTCCCAAGCTACATGGGGGCAAGGGCGCCGCGAGGGATGCACGGGTTCACGCCCGACCACGAGGACTCCGACGCGGTCCTGATGTCGAGCGCGCCCCTGGACCCCGCGCCGGCCTCGATAGCCGACACGTTCCGGGTCATGAAGGGCCTGCTGAATCGGACACACGATCATGAGTGAGAAAACGCCATTCGAGCTAACGGTTGAGGACCCGACTCTTGCCACTGCAACGGACTTCTCAACGGGCAGCAAGGTGCTTCTGGTCACCTTCGGCGGTTTCGCCGGAGGAGTGGGCATACCACCCTTCGAATTCTTCCGAATGGCCTCCGATCTTGGCGTCTGCAAGATATTCGTTCGAGACCTGGCGCAGGCTGCATACCACAGGTCGCTCCCGGGAATCGGCCGAGGCGTGGACGGCATCGTCGAGTTCGTGAAGAGGCAAGCCGCGGAGCACGACATCGAACGGACCGTGGTCCTGGGAAACTCGGGCGGCGGGTACGCCTCTCTTCTCTTCGGAGCACTCCTCGAGTCCGACGTCGCGTATGCGTTCTCGCCGGTCACATTCATAGGACCCGTGGCCCGAGCCCTGCACCGGGACCGACGCGCTCCGAAGCTCTTCTGGAGAGCAGCCTTATCAAGGTGCGCCAAGCCCTCCTACTACGACCTCAAGAACGTTCTCGGCAAGCACGGACGGAACACGCGTTTCCACATCTACTACTGCCCGAACGGACCTTGGGGCCGGCTCGACTCGCTGCACGCCACCAGGATGGCCGACCTGCCCAACGTCGAGCTCCACAGCGTCGAAGAGGGAGGGCATTATCTCGTGAAGATCCTGAGAGACAGGGGCACGCTGGCGAAGATACTCAGGGATTCCCTGCTGCCCTAGCAGCACGGCGGTGACGACCGCTCGGGAGACAGAACCGCGCGGATCGGCACAGAGGGGAACATGGAAAACCCGGAGCACAGCAGCGTTCAGCCTGAAGCGGCGGAGGCATCCGCCGACGAGAACCTGCTTCACGTAGCGAAGCAGACTTCGGGCGTCATGACGTTCCGCGTGGTCGGCATGGCCCTGGGCCTGGCGTCGAACATCGTCTTCGCGAGATTCCTCGGCGCAGAACTGCTCGGCGTGTTCGTGCAGGCTTCGACGACGCTCCTGCTGGTGTCGCTCCTGGCGTCCTTCGGCATGGGTCACACGTTCGTTCGGTTCATACCGGTGCGCCTCAGTCGAGGCGACAAGGCGGGAGCCGCAGACATATTCAGGCTCGGTGTATGGACGATCCTCGCAACCAGCATTGGGTTCGGCGTTCTCATTTTCGCCCTGAGAGGCGTCATCGCCGGACCCATCTTCAAGGAACCGCTGCTCCTTCCCATCTTGCCGCTCGTCTCGATAGGAACCGTCGGCGCCACCTTCCAACTGGTTCTCGGCCTGACGCTGCGCTCGCTCAAGAAGACCGCACAGGAATCGCTCTGCCTGGAGGTCGTCAACAAGACCGCCAAGCTCGCGATATTCCTGGTGTTGATGGCGTTCGGACTCAGGCTCGCCGGCCTCGCTGTGGCACTCGTGGCAGCGTATTTCGTCGCGGCCGGAGCCATGCTCTTTCTCATCGTCCGACAGTCGCCGTTTCTGCTGTCCGGACCTTCGACCATGTCCGTCACGCGGCGCGAGATCGCGGCATTCAGCTCGGTCGCGCTCCTGGTAGGATTCATGAATTACAGCCTGTCCATCTCCGACAGGGTCATGCTCGGCATGCTGGGCACGTCCGAGGACGTAGGCATCTACAACATCGCGTTTCTGATCTCCAACATCCTCACCCTCGTCTTCATGGGGTTCAACTC
>JAUWRQ010000217.1 GCA_030610515.1 Candidatus Eiseniibacteriota bacterium
CTTCCCGTGCCGGAAACGTGGGAGGAGCTCCTGTCCGCCTGCGAGATCGTCGCCCTCCCGCGCGGAATGGACGGGTTCGTCTGGCAGGGCGCGAGGTACGAGGGACTGGTCTGCGATTTCCTCGAGTTCCTCTGGGGCATGGGAGGCACGCTCGAGCCCGACGCGCTCACCTCGGACCCCGCAGGAGTCGAGGAGAAGATCGCCGCCACGCTCCGGATGGTGCGCGCGCTCATCGACGACGGCGTCACGCCGGAGAGCGTTCTCACCTACAAGGAGGAAGACTCACGGCGCGTCTTCACCGAGGGCCACGCGCTCTTCCTGCGAAACTGGCCCTACGCGTGGAGCATGGCCGAGGGCGCCGAGTCGAAGGTGACGGGTTCTGTGGGCATCGCACCACTCACGCACGCGTCGGGGCAAACCGCGTACTCGACGATAGGCGGTTGGAACGTCGCGGTGTCGTCCTACACGAAACACAGCGGCGAGGCGTTCGAGTTCCTGCAGTTCATAACCGGCGAGAAGTCGCTCAAGGAGCGTGCGATCGCCGGCGCGTACCTGCCGACCAGGAAGAGCACGTACGAGGACGCCGACGTGCTGGCGGCGAATCCTCACTTCACCAGGTTCTTTGATGTGTTCCGGCACACGCGCAATCGCCCGCGGTCGCCCCATTACCCCAGGGCCTCGGACATCATCCAGGAACAGGTCCACGGGGCGCTGGCGGGTGAGACGGACCCAGGCGATGCCGCGGCGACGATCGTGACGGAGCTCGCGCGTATCTTGGCCGGTTGAGGAGCGCCCTGACGGGAGAACCGGGAAGCCCTCCGACGGGAACCAGATGAACAGAGCACAGAATCCTCGGCTCGCCTTCTGGCTGCTGGCGCCGGCCCTCACGTTCGTCATAGTGGTCGGCGCCTTTCCGGTGGCGAGTCAGTTCGTGCTCTCCTTCGCGGAGTTCAACCTCAAGTTCGCGGAGGAGCGCGGCTTCGTTGGATTCGGGAACTTCGCGAAGCTCGCCGCCGACGCCGTCTTCTGGCGTGACCTCTGGCACACGACGTACTTCACGGTCGTCTCGGTCGCGCTCGAGCTTCTGTTCGGACTCGCCGCGGCTCTCCTCTTGAACCGCATCCGCTTCGGAAGGACCGCCGCGACGTCGGCCGTCATCATGCCGTGGGCCCTGCCCACGGTCGTCGCAGCCACGATGTGGTCACTCATCCTCAACGACCGCATCGGCCTCGTGAACTCCGTGCTGTCCCGGGTCGGGCTCTTGCGCGAGCCCATCGTCTGGCTGGGGCCGAAGCTCGCGATGACCTCCGTGGTCATCGCGGACGTCTGGAAGACGACGCCGTTCGTGGCCATCATCCTGCTCGCGGGCCTGAAGTCGATACCGAGGCAGTACTACGAGGCCGCAGCTCTGGACGGAGCGGGCTGGTGGCAGTCGTTCAGGGCCGTCACGCTGCCTCTCCTGAGACCGTTCATCGCGGTCGCTCTCCTCTTCCGGGTGATGGACGCGTTCCGCATCTTCGACCTCATCTGGATCCTCACGGGCGGAGCCTCCGGCACGGAAACGGTGTCCGTCTACATATACAAGACGCTGTTCAGATACGCGGACCTCGGCTACGGGTCGGCCATGACGGTCGCCCTCTTCGCGATCGTGTTCGTCCTGAGTCTGGGACTGGTGCGGTTCATGAAGGTGGCAGGAGAGACACGATGAGAACGCGGAGAGCTGAGGCGTGAGCACACGAGTCCTCACACGCGGCGGGACGTGGGTGCTGCGCGCGCTCGTCGTCCTCGCGTGCCTCATCCCGCTCTACTGGATCGCGAACGTGAGCTTCTCGCACCCGTCCGCGCTCTACAAGACGCCGCTCGACTACTTCCCCACTCCCCCGACGACCGACAACTTCAAGGCCGTCTTCGAGGCGAACCAGTTCCCCGGGAACGTCGGCAACAGCCTCGTCGTGGCCGCGCTGACGACGCTCCTGACGCTCGTGCTGGGCTCGCCGGCCGCCTATGCGCTGTCCCGCCTCAGGGTCAGGTGGAGGAACGCGATCATGGCGCTCTTCCTGGGGATAGCCATATTCCCGGCGATCGGGATGGTCGGACCGCTGTACGTCGCGATGGCCAGGCTCGGGCTCATCAATCGCCTCCCCGCGCTCGTCATCCCGTACACACTCCTTACGCTGCCGCTCGCCGTCTGGATCCTCACGCAGTTCTTCGCGACGCTTCCGGACAGCCTCGAGGACGCGGCGCTCATCGACGGGTGCACTCCATTTCAGGCGTTCCTCAGGGTGATAATCCCGCTCTCAGCACCGGGGCTCTTCACGTCCGCCATCCTCATCTTCATCTGGGCGTGGAACGAGTTCCTCTTCGCGCTCATCATGACGTCGACGCCCGAGTCGCGAACCGTCCCCGTTGCACTCGCGCTCTTCGCCGGGCTGCACGAGCTCCCGTGGGGGACGATCGCCGCGGCCACGGTGGTGAGCGTCCTACCCGTGCTCGTGCTGGTCATCCTGTTCCAGAGAAAGATCGTGGAGGGGCTGACGAGCGGTGTGGAGAAGTGACGGATGGAACTCCGTCGCTCGTCAGGAAGTGAGCCGGAGCGATTCGGTCCGCGGGTCGCCATCCGGACGGACGGAAACCCGGGGCTACTCTCCTTCGATCCAGTCCAGTGGGAACTCGGGGTCGAGCCTCACGACCTCGAAGAGAGTCGCTATGTACTCGGCGTCGTCTCCCGCGCGGTAGGGATTGACGAACTCCCAGACGATCGTCCCGTCGCGAAGCACCTCGAAGGCACGACCGTTGTCGGATTCCGTCACGAGCGTGTTGCCGTTCGGCAGACGCTGGTTCGAGCCGCACGTCGCCGAGCGAAACGGCCCGTCGACGCCTCCCTCGTATTCCCAGACGACCTCCTGAGACAGAGGGTCGAGCTCGATGACCCGAGACGCGCCCTCGCCGGCCTCGTTGTCGAAAACCAGCATCCGTCCGCTCGGGAGTAGTGTCGGTTGGTGCTGCTGGCGCCACAGCCCGGTGAGCGCCCATGTGACCTTCTCCTCCGAGAGGTCCACGATGGCGACCGTATCGAGCGTGAGCAGGGAGACGAGAATCCCTCCGGGAGCGAACGCGGGAGACGCGTCTTCGAGAGTCCCGTCGAGCACCTCGAGCGTGTTCGTGTGGAAGATGTTGCCGGGCTCCACGATCCGCTCGAGGAGAGGGGCGTAATCGGACCTCGCGAGGGCGTCCAGGATCGAGACCCTTCGCCTGAACTCGCCCTCGGGCGTCAGTATCGCGATGAAGTCCTCGAGCACCGGTTTCTCCGCGTGGAAGCGGGGCACGATCTTCGGCTCCCGCTCCAGAACGAGTATCGTTCCGTCGGGAAGGACCGATAGATCGTGGTGGCAGAACCCGTCGTACTTCCACAGGAGGTTCGACGCGCTGTCGATCTTGATGAGTCCAAGACCCTCGAAGATCGCGAGGAGGTCGCCGTTCGGATAGAGATGCGCGCGCCTCCAGAACTGGTGGTTTACCTCCCCGCGGGGAAGAACCATGTCGGGCCAAGCGTCTCTGAAGTCGCATCTCCAGGTGTGTAGAACTCGTCCCTCCATGTCGATGAGCACCGCCTCCGGCGCGTGTCCGGAGACCATCAGGCTCGGCGCCTCGAAGGCGAGTTCGCTGTCATGAACGGTGAC
>JAUWRQ010000113.1 GCA_030610515.1 Candidatus Eiseniibacteriota bacterium
CCTCCGGCGCGCGCACGTAGCTGCGTCCCTCGATCAGTTCAGCGAGACGCTCGTCGAGAGGCGCTGGAGCGACGAGTCGCAACGACGGGCCGCACTCCGGACACGCGTTCGGCTGCGCGTGAAAGCGACGATCCAGCGGATCGTCGTACTCGCCCTGACAACGCTCGCACATCGTGAACTCGAGCATCGACGTCTTCGGCCGATCGTACGGCGTTCCCTCGATGATCGAGTACCGCGGCCCGCAGTTGGTGCAGTTGATGAAGGGGTACGCGTATCTACGGTCGGAAGGGTCCCGGAACTCCGCGAGGCAGTCGTCGCAGATGGCGACGTCCGGACAGATGAGCGTGCTGCCCTCAGGCTCTTCGGTGCTCGCGCGAATCCCGAACCCGGAGAGACCTCGCTCCGGGATCTCGGTGCGCTCCACGCTCTCGACGCGCGCCAGGGGCGGCGCCTCCGTGCGTATCGACTCACAGAAAGCGTCGAGGCAGCATCCGCGTCCCTCGGCCTCGATGACGACGCCGAGGTTCGAGTTCGACACCCATCCGGTGACGTCGTGGCGATGCGCCATCCGGTAGACGAACGGTCTCATCCCGACGCCCTGGACGACGCCTCTCACGACGTATCTTGCCGCTGCCACGCTCGACGACCCCCCATCAAGAGAAAGCCCGGGCGCGCCGCCCTCCCCCGAGGCCGGGGCTCAAGCGCCCCTGGCCCCTCGGGAATGAAGGCCCCGGTCATGAGCCATGTTACCCCCACGGAGTGGGTCAGGCAAGCGGGCGGCTCGAGGTCTCCTTGGGCCTTCTTGCAGCCAACCTTGCAGCGTGCGTCAAAGCGTGGTATCATGTTGACCGTGATCCCCCATCGAAGGAGGAGAACCATGCGCGTTCTCGCCGTCCTTCTGGTCGCCGCCGTCGCTTCGACGGCCCTCGCCGGGCAGGGTGCAGCTGCCGACACCGCACCCTCGCCGACCGTATCCCGAGAGAGCACCACCCCCCAGTGCGAGAGCCCGACCGCGGAAAATTCAGCCGGTCTGCCGCCGACGCAGGTCGAGAGACTCGTGAGCGAGTTCGACGCCGAGTCCGACGACGCTGGGCGGCCGGGGTGGACGTCACCAGTCGAGCCTGGCGATCCCTGCGACGACTGGGGCTGAGGACAGAATCCCGTGGCCCCGCGGTCGTGGGGCGCCATCAAGGGGATGTATCGCCGCGCCTGAGGACTGATGCAGCTTTCGTCCGTCGGACCGCATCGCCGATACAGCGAACCGCGTCACCATTGTGTCGAGCCCGGGCCCTTTCCCCGTTGCGAAGGGAGCACCGATGAGACCAAGTGCTATCGCGACAGCGTCAGTGCTGTGCGTTGTTCTGTGTGTCGCCGTCTGCGCCGCGAACCCGCTCGTCCTCTGGTACATCCACGATAGTCCGGTGGGCACCGGCAACGACCTCTGGGACGACCAGTGGAGCGGCGGCCTGGTGTTTCCCGAGGGCGAGATCGTCCTGCCACAGGACCCCGGCTATGAGCCGGAGTGCCAGGACCAGGAGGCCGCCAACTCCTTCGCCCGGATAGGCCACGGCGCCGAGGCACTCAGGGCCTACTTCGATCCGCCCGTCAACGGAACACAGCCCGCCGGGACCGTGACCGCCGCGTTCGCCTTCCGGCAGACATGCTGGGAACTCGCGTACGTGACCGTTGCGCTCTACAAGGTCGACCTCTACGGTGGCTCTCCCGAGTTCCTCGTGTCCCACCTCGTCGAGATCGCCGCAGAGTCGTGGCCCCCGACGCGGCACTTCTTCGACCTCGGAGACATCCCGGAGATCGAGATGTACAACGGCAGGTTCATGGTCGTGATCTCCTCGGACGGACAGTGCACCGACGTCGTCTGGAACTGCACCTACTGGGACGGCTGGATCCAGCTGCCCGAGGACGACCCGTTCAATCCCGTCCAGAGGACGGACTGGGGCACCATCAAGTCTCTCTACAGGTAGTCCGCGGAGCATAGGCTTATCGATTGGGGGGCGGCCTCACGGTCGCCCCTCGTCGTTCTCGCCGCGGCAGGTCCGCCGCTCCCGGCACGCCGGTGCGGGACGTCCGCGAGGCCCAGCAGCCCTCGAGCCGGCGACACCACACGACTGGTGAAGGCTCCGATCTTTCTGTATAATGCCCCGGGGACGATGTCCGTTGTCCCCGCTTCACACACGGCGAACCCGCGAGGAGCGATGACGGAATGACCGGTCGGAGATTCCCTACGGCCTCGATGACGGGCACGGCGCTCCTTTTGGCTATGGGCGTCGCCCTTCCGCTCGTCTTTCACATGTTTCCGCTGGGCGGCAGGGTCTTTCTCCCGATGCACATCCCGACGTTCGTGGCTGGACTCGTGCTGGGACCGCTCGCGGGTCTGGTGGTCGGCGCGGGCTCCCCGCTCCTGAGCGCGCTCATGACGGGACGCCCATCCGTCTTCTACATGGTACCGATGGTCTTCGAGCTTGCCACGTACGGTGTCGTCGCGGGGCTTCTGAGGCCCCGGATAGAGGCCGTTCTGGCCGGGAGTTCGCGTCGGTCGCGAGTCGTCGGGCGCGTGCGCCGCTCGACCCCGGGAGTACTGGGTTCGCTCCTCTGCGCGATGGTTGCCGGAAGAGCCGTCTGGCTCGCGGTGGTGGTCTGGATGGCGCCGCTCATCGGCATCGAGGCACGCTCGGTGGCCGTGGCTCTGGGAGCGCTCGGCGCCGGATGGGTGGGCGCCGCGATCCAGCTCGTGCTCGTGCCCGCGATAGTGCGTGCGATTGAGCGCTCGAGGAATCCGTGATACAATGGTGCTGCGGCCGGCGGGTGCGTACTGCCACCCGCAGCGGGCCGCCGATTTCTGAATGCTGCCTCCGGAAACATGAGAGAAGCCAAAGATGCGCATACTGCTGATACACGCCAGCCGGTTCTCATTCCACGTGACCGAGAAGACCTCCGCGGTCTCCAGCCTCGCGGAGCTCTCGGACGAGAGTCGCCAGAGGGAACTCGGTGAATGTCTGGTCGCGTTCCTCTGCTCAGAGAAATCCGACGAGAAGGACATCGAGTCGGTCGCCGGCCAAGCAGCGTCGACGATCCGCGACCACGCCGGACAGGTCGAGGCCACGGACGTCATGCTCTACCCGTACGCGCACCTCTCGAGCGACCTGTCGTCTCCCAGGATTGCCACCAAAGTCCTCGCGAAGACCGCTGAGATCCTCGGGGGCGATGAGGGTCTTCGCATCTACGAGGCGCCGTTCGGTTTCTACAAGGGCTTCAACATCGAGTGCAAGGGCCACCCGCTCTCCGAGCTCGCGAAGACGATACTCCCGGGCGGAGAGGTAGAGGACCAGACGGCGTCCGCTGCCATCAAGTCCGAGAAAACACTGAAGTCGGAGTGGCGCGTCTGGACGCCGGACGGCAACGACGTCCAGCCGGCGGAGTTCGACTTCGGCCCGCACCCGACCTTCAAGGACATGTACGACTACGAAATGGAGGGCACCAGGGCCTCGTCGGAACCCCCCGCGCACATCGAACTCATGCGGAGGCTCGAACTCGTCGACTACGAGCCGGCCTCCGACCCGGGCAACTTCCGCTGGTACCCGAACGGCGAACTCGTGAAGAGGCTCATCGAGGACAGGGTCGCCGAGCACCTCTCCAGCGACGGGGCCATGAGGGTCGAGACCCCCATCATGTACGATTACCAGCACCCGAATCTCATGAGCTACCTCAATAGGTTTCCGGCCCGTCAGTACGTGCTCCTGTCGGACAAGAAGGAGTACTTCCTTCGGTTCGCGGCGTGCTTCGGCCAGTACCTCATGCAGCATGACATGCAGCTCTCCTACAGAATGCTGCCCGCGAAGTTGTACGAGATAAGCCACTACTCGTTCCGCAGAGAGCAGTCCGGCGAGCTCGCGGGTCTTCGGCGCCTGCGCACATTCACGATGCCCGATCTTCACACGCTCGCGCGCAATGAGGAAGCCGCACGCGAGGAGTTCCTGAACCAGATGGACCTGTCGATGGCGTGCATGCGCGATTTCGGACTCGACTATGAGGTGGCCGTCCGCTTCGTTCGCGGCTTCCTGGACGAGGACCCGGATTTCGCCCGCGAGATCGTTCGGAGGGCGGACCGCCCCGTGCTCATCGAGATTTGGGACGACCGCTTCTTCTACTTCGTCGCGAAGCTCGAGTTCAATTTCATAGACGCCCAGTCAAAATCATCCTGTCTCTCGACCGTCCAGATCGACGTCGAGAACACGGAACGGTTTGAGATCACCTACGTGGACGACGACGGGCAGTCGAAGCACCCGATACTCATGCACACTTCGATCTCGGGGTCGATAGAGCGTGTCGTCGCCTCGATGCTCGAACAGCAGGCCGTGAGGATCAAATCCGGAGAGACACCTGTGTTGCCGCTCTGGCTGTCTCCGATCCAGATCCGCATCATTCCGGTGGCAGACCGCCACCACGGATTCTGCGCGGACCTCCTTTCGAAGATCCCGTTCCGGGCGGACCTGGACGACCGCGACATGAGTGTCGGCAAGAAGATCCGAGAGGCCGAGCGCAGGTGGACACCCTACATACTCGTGGTCGGAGACCGCGAGATGGAGGGAAGCGAACTTTCGCTGCGCATTCACGGAGGCGAGCAGAGCAAGCTCTCGCTCGACGACCTCATCTCTAGGGTCGAAACCGAACTCGAGGGCATGCCGTTCCTGCCGATAAACGTCCCCCCAAGGCTCTCCGAGCGTCCTATCTTCGTCGGCTGAGCCGCGGGCCGCGGGGCAACGTCGGTGAACGCAACGACGGCAGCTTCTACACACGAAGGGGGACTAGACATGGACCGACCTGGTCTCGGATCCCCGCGAAACGTAGACTTCGAGAACGGCACCTATGCCGTTCTCGGGATGGAGACCGTCGAGGGCATCCACGCGGCCAACGTCGGGATCATCACGACCGCGAAGACGCTCGTCTTCGTCAACTCGGGACAGACGGAATCACAAGCTGCGTATCTGTGGGACTTCGCGCAGACGAGGGCCGCGGGACGCGAGATGGCGTACATCGTCCTGACACACCATCACCTCGACCACTGCTACGCGACCAGCTACTTCGACGACCGCCACGCACTCATCTACGCGCACAAGTCGTTCTCAGCGTGCATGGCCGAGACGCGCAAGCACCTGGGAGCGACCGATTACCAGAGCATGCTCGAAGCGTTCCTCCAGATCGACTCGGAAACGTACAAGACGAACATTGGAAACGTCCATCCCGTCGCTCCACATCGCCACGTAGGCGAGGAGATGACTCTCGCGGTCAACGGCGAAGAGATCACGATGTTGCAC
>JAUWRQ010000305.1 GCA_030610515.1 Candidatus Eiseniibacteriota bacterium
CCGCTGAACCGCGACCTTCTCGAGCTTCGGAACATCGCCGTCGTGGGAGAGCTCATCATCCGGAGCGCGCTCCACAGGCGCGAGTCAAGAGGGCTGCACTACGTCCAGGACTACCCCGACCGGGACGATGTGAAGTATCTGCGGGACACCGTGATCGAAGGGAGACACCAACCATGAAACGGGCGCTGGTCCGGATCACACTGACTCTGCTCGTGCTGGCGGCGAGCGCACCGGGCTGTGCTTCAGAGGAGGGAGACGAAGACGTGAAGGCATCAGGGAACGGGCGCCCGCGCGAGGTGAGGCCCCCCGCGGTTGCCGGCGCGTTCTACCCGGAGGACGCAGAGGCTCTCGCCGCCGACGTCGACGCCTACCTCGAAGCGGCGCCGGTCGCGGAGCTGCCCGGAGAGCTCGTGGCCCTGGTGTCGCCCCACGCCGGATACGTCTATTCGGGGAGCGTTGCGGCTCACGGGTACGCTCTCCTGCGGGGCATGAGCTTCGACACCGTCGTGGTCGTGGCGCCGTCGCACAGGTTCGGTTTTCGCGGCGCGTCGGTCTACGGCGGTGACGGGTACGAGACTCCGCTCGGAATCGTGGACGTGGACAAGGGACTGGCGGCCGCGATAGCCGACGCGTCCGACGCGTTCCGCTACGAGCCTCGCGCTCACGCCCAGGAGCATTCGCTCGAGGTGCAGGTGCCGTTCCTGCAGAGGGCGCTCGCCGACTTCAGGATCGTACCCATCATCATGGGTGAGCAGCACGAGGGAATGGTCAGCGCGCTTGCGGGAGCGATCGCGGGGGCCATCGAGGAACGGTCGTCCCACGGCCGCGTCCTGCTCGTCGCGAGCACCGACCTCTCTCACTTCCACCAATACGAGGAAGCCGTGTCGCTCGATTCCGTGGTCCTCGAGGCGGTCGGTTCGTTCGACCCGGAGGGGCTCCTGGCGGCGCTCGCACGCGGCGACTGCGAGGCGTGCGGAGGTGGTCCCCTGGCGACCGTCATGATGGCCGCCCGCGCGCTCGGGGCCGACGGCTCAACGGTCCTGGACTACAAGAACTCCGGCGACGTGACGGGAGACCACTCGGGTGTCGTCGGGTACATGTCCGCCGCCCTCACGCGCGCGGGGGACGCTTCGGACAGCGAGGTTCTGCCGTACGCAGGGCTCACGGAGGAGGAGAGGGCTGCGCTTCTCGAACTCGCTCGCGCGACGATCGAGGCGCACCTGGCCGGCGCTCCGAGGCCGGACATCAAGCTCCTGACGCCGGCTCTTGAGACTGCGTGCGGGGCGTTCGTCACGCTGCACAAGCACGGGCGGTTGCGCGGGTGCATCGGGTTCGTCCAGGCGTCGAAGCCGCTCCACGAGACGGTCAGGGAGATGGCGGTGCAGGCGGCCCGGCACGACCCGCGGTTCCCGCCCGTCACCGCCGACGAGATGCCCGACATCGACATCGAGATCTCCGTGATGTCCCCGCTCGAGGTCGTAAACGACGTCTCGACGATAGAGGTCGGACGTGACGGGCTCATCGTTCAGGACGGCGTGCGCAGCGGCCTCCTGCTTCCGCAGGTTGCGACGGAGTATGGATGGGACAGGAAGACGTTCCTCGAGCACACGTGCGGCAAGGCGGGGCTTCCCCCGGACGCTTGGAAAAGCGAGGGCGTGACGATTTTCAGGTTCACGGCGGAGGTCTTCGGAGAGAAGGAGAGCGAGGGAGATGGCTAGCACTCGGTCCCTTGGGTCGCCGTCTCGCGTCTTCATTATCGCCGTGGCCGCGGCGGCCGTGGCCGTCGTGGCTCTCGGCGTCTTCGGACTGGCCGCCGGGGGCAACGCCCCGGACGCGGCCGGCTTCCTCTCACCACGCGTCGCGGCCTACTGGGAGCCGCTCGACGGGGGCTGGGTGCGGTGTCTGCTCTGTCCGAGGACGTGCGCCGTTCCTCCCGGCGGGCGCGGCCACTGCGAGGTGCGTGAGAACAGGAACGGGACGTACTACACGCTCACGTACGGAAACCCCTGCGCGATCCACGTCGACCCGATCGAGAAGAAGCCGTTCAGCCACTTTCTTCCCCGAACGACGGCGTTCTCCGTAGCGACGGCCGGCTGCAATCTGGACTGCAAGTTCTGCCAGAACTGGCACATCTCGCAGGCCCGCCCGGAGGAACTCCGGAACTACGACCTTCCCCCGAGCCGTCTCATCGAGGCGGCGCTCGAGAGCGGTGCTCGGAGCATCGCCTACACGTACTCGGAGCCCACGATCTTCTTCGAGTACATGCTCGAGTGCGCGAAGGAGGCTCACGCGCGGGGCTTGAGGAACGTCTGTCACTCGAACGGCTTCATTCAGGAGGAGCCGCTCCGGGAGCTCTGCGAGTACCTGGACGCCGCCAACGTCGACCTCAAGGGAATGAGTGAGGACTACTACCGGGAGATGACGGGCGGCTCGCTGGCTCCCGTCCTGCGCTCGCTCCGGATACTCCGCGAGGAGGGGGTGCACCTCGAGATCACGACTCTCCTCGTGCCGGGGCGCAACGACGACCCGTCCATGATGCGGCGTCAGTGCGAGTGGATGGTCAAGCACCTGGGACCGGATACCCCGCTCCACCTCTCCCGCTTCCATCCACAGCACAAGCTCACCGACATACCGCCGACCCCGCTCGAGACGCTCGAGCGCGCGCGCGAGATAGCTCTTGCAGCGGGGCTTCGCTACGTCTACATCGGGAACGTCCCCGGGCACGAGGCCTCGAACACGTACTGCCCCGTGTGCGGCACCAAGGTGATAGCGCGCCTCGGCTACTCGACGACCGTCCTGGGGCTCGACGAGGGGAAGTGCGAGA
>JAUWRQ010000209.1 GCA_030610515.1 Candidatus Eiseniibacteriota bacterium
CTTCGACTCCGAGCGTGAGGGGACGCTGGCGCTCTGGCGTGTGTCGAGCAGCGGGGGCACCCCGACCCGGATGACGGTCGGGACCGGTCTTGAGTCCGGCCCGAGCGTCTCGCGCGATGGGTCGAGGCTTGCGTATACGACGGGCGGTGCCATCTGGGAGCTGGCGATACTCGATCGGGAATCCGGTAGTGAAGCGGGTGTCTCCGGCGTTCGCGGGTCGCCTCTTCCGGCCATGGCTCCGGACGGGAGCCGCATCGTCTACGCTTCGAGTCTCTGGGGACGGACCTGCGAGCTCTGGGAGCAGCAGATCGCGAACGGCGTCCCGTCGGGTTCACCCAGGCGCCTGGTCATTCAGCAGGGCGACGCCTCGAATCCTGCCTACTCTCCCGACGGTCGGTGGATCGCGTACTACCAGATCGCTGAGGGGCGGCGCGACATCTGGATCACGCGAGCAGAAGGTGGAACGCCGATCCGGTTCACCGAGCATCCGTCTTCGGACATCCTTCCGGCGTGGTCGCCCGACGGCTCCATGTTGGCGTTCGTGTCTGAACGGGGCGGCTCCGAGGACATCTGGGTCGCTCCGGTACAAGACGGCAGGCGGGCGGGCGAACCTCGGCGCGTGACGAGCGGCGCCGTGAGCACACAGGCTCCCGCGTGGTCCCCCGACGGCAGCCTGATTAGCTTCATTGGTGTCAACGAGAAGGGTCGCGAAGTGTGGATCGTTCCGGCGGACGGCGGAGCGGGCGAGTGTCAACTCACGGAAGGAGCGAACGCACACCGCGTCCGGTGGGACGCATTGACTGGAGAAATTCTCATGAGCGCGGTGTGCCGCGGGAACGCGAGGGAGATCTGGACCGTCTCTCCTCGGGACGGGAAGGTCGCTCTGTGGGAGCCGCGGATGATCTTCGGATCGACCAACGCGACGGGGCTCTTCGACCTGTCGCACGACGGACGTCTGGTCGTATTCACGAGAGAAGTGCTGGAAGGCGACATTTGGGTGCTCGAATCGGAGGCAGGTGACTACTGACCTGCCGGAAGGGAGCCACAGCATGGAGATCCTCACAGTGGGGGAGTTCAAGTCCCTGTTGGCGGGCCTGTCGACGGCCGCTCAGTCCCTCTCACAGAAGCTGCACAAACAGAACGCCACCGGTATCGTCGTTGAGATCGACCCGGCCAGAGGCGGATTCTGTTCCAGCCGCTTCAGCTCGAACTGTCTGACCGAAGATACCACGGTCAAGATCTCCGATTTCGTCAACGCCATGACGGACATGCTCCAGTGGACGGACGACGTCGGTGGTCTCTTCGAAGGCGTCGATGACGATCGGCCGCTCGGAGCATAGGCCAGGGGAACTCGATTCACCGTTCGTGGCCCGCCAGCGGGTGGCGGGAGACCCATACCCCATCTCATCGACCTGCCGTCCGGAGGAACGATGTCCAGGTCCGTCGACATCGCGCAGCTCGATCTCATCCTGACCGCACGCTGCAATCTTACGTGTCGCTACTGCTATCAACGCGAGAAGAGGCCGCTCGCAATGAGCCGGGAGACGCTCCGCGCGGCACTCGACCTCGCGCTCGCGACGTCACGCCCCGCGGTTGCCATCAATTTCTACGGTGGCGAGCCGCTGCTCGAGTGGGACATGATCGAACACACCGTCCGGTACGTTGCTTCACGACGTTCGCTTGGGAAGCTCGTCCGCTTCAAGGTCATCACGAACGGGACGCTGATCACCCCTGAAGTGACGGCGTTCCTGGCCAGGAACAACATCAGATTGCAGCTGAGCTTCGACGGTGTCGAGGCCGTTCAGGACTTGAGGGCGCCAGGTTCCTTCGGCGAACTGGATCGTCTGCTGACGCTCCTCGCTGCGGAGCACCCGAGCTACTACCGCAACTCGGTCAGCGTGAGCGCGACGCTCACTCCGGGGACGGTTATGCATCTCGGCGATTCGTTCGACTACTTCCTCTCAAAGAGCGTCTGTCACATCGACATCTCACCGGTCATCACGGCCTGTTCTGGCTGGAGTGCGAGACGAGTCGAGGAGCTCGAGGGGCAGTTCGATCGGGTTCTCGCGAGTTCGCTCCGGCACCTCCGGGAGACGGGCCGCGTGCCCTTCCTCATGTTTAGAGGGAAGCGGGATGGGAGTGAGGTGCGCCGGTCGCGTCCGGTCTGCGATGTAGCTGAGAGGCACGCCCTCTGCGTGGACGCCGACGGCCAGGTCTACGGCTGCAACATGTTCGCGCAGTCGGTCCAGAGATTTCGCTCGCCGCTCCTCCGGGAGGCTCTCGGAGTCCTTCGGTTGGGAGATCTTCGCGATCCAGGTCTCCTGGAGACATACGAGCGCTTCCCGGAGGCGGTGCACGAGCTGACACTCTTCGCGAGGAAGGACCTCAAGTACTCCTCGTACCGCCGTTGCGGCGAATGCGAGTACGCGGCAGCATGTCCCATCTGCCCGGCCGCCACCGGCCACATCGAGGGGAACCTCGACCCGAACCGAGTGTCGGATTTCATGTGCGCCTTCAACTACGCGGCGCTTTCGCGTCGGGAGCAATTCCCCGAAGTGCCCACGCTCGTCGAGCGAATCCGTCGGGGTCCGGTGGGATCCGACTGGCTCCAACGAGCTAGCGACAGCTAGGCGAACACGGGGAGTGTCGAGACGATGGCCGACGGCTCCGCCGCGCGCGTCTACGCGCACGGGACAGCGCTCAGGATGTTCCTTCGCCTCGTGCAGTACGAGCTCAAGGCGCCGTGCAACGTCTCCCTTCGACGGAAGCTCTGGGCGTGGCGGAGGGGGTTCGTCAGCATCTCCGCGGAACGCTACCGCCTCACCGACGAGAATCTCTCCCTGTATGTTTCCGACTGGGCACGCTTCATGAGGACCCCTCGCATCAACGGGCGGTTCGCTCCCGCGTTGAACAACAAGATCGCGTTCTCGAGGATCCTGGCCGGCTACGGTTGCGACGTCCCGGAGTACTACTGCCTCGTTCGCGATGGAGTCATGTATCAGATAGGGGACCGCTACCGAATGCAGACCCCGGACGACGTCCTCGAGGCGTGCCGCTCGGGAGGGCGCTTCGTCCTCAAGCCATCCGGCGGCGGCGGTGGAGTCAACGTGAGCGTCCTGAGCGCGGAGGGCCGAGGATTCGTCATGAACGGCCAGGAGCGCTCGGAAGAGGAGATGAGAACATTCCTCGGCGGACTCGATGAGGCCACCATCTGCGAGCACATCCAGCAGCACGAGTACGCGCATACGATCTTCCCCCACTCGGCGAACTCGCTTCGCGTTCTTACGATGTGGGACTACGAAGAACACGAGCCGTTCATCGTGTACGCCGTGCACCGCTTCGGCACGCACGCCTCTGTGCCGGTCGACAACTCGAGTCAGGGAGGGGTGTTCTGTCATGTCGACCTGCCAACGGGCGAGCTGGGGGAGCTGCTTACGGGACGGGTGGCGGAAGAGCGGCGATGCTACGAGCGCCATCCCGACACCGGCGAGCAGGTCGCGGGGATGCGGCTCCCGCACTGGGACTTTGTTAAGACGCGGATCGTTGAGATCTGCCGGGAGATGGCGTACATCCCTTACATCGGGTGGGACGTCGTCATCACGCCGCAGGGATTCACCGTGTTCGAGGGCAACAGCTACCCTTCCCTCAGCCCTCAAGTCATCGAGCCACTGCTCGTGGACCCGCGCGTGCGGACCTTCTACGAGCGGTTCAACGTCATCTAGGACGGCCCACGCGCCGCGCGCGGAGTCCGTTTCTCGTCAAGGCAGTAA
>JAUWRQ010000006.1 GCA_030610515.1 Candidatus Eiseniibacteriota bacterium
GCGAAGGAGATGGAGTTCGACGACCACGAGCAGCCTACGATCTTCGAAGACTTCCTCGAGGCGCTCGGATGCGACGTCGTCGACTTCCCCATGAAGACGGAATGCTGCGGCGGATTCCAGATCGTGCGCGACGAGGACACAGCGATCGCCTGCTCGCAGAACGTCGCGGCTTCAGCCATCAGGGCGGGTGCCGACATCATCGTGACGACGTGTCCGCTCTGTCGCTACAACCTCGACGCCAAGCAGAAGGAGATATCCGAGCGAGTTCAGGACTGGCGTGAAATCCCGGTCGTCTACTTCACGCAGCTTCTGGGTCTGGCGCTCGGGATCGACAAGAGCCACATAGATTTCAAAGACAACTACGTAGATCCGCGGCCCGTGCTTTCGTGAGAAAGAGTGCCGCACCAGGTGCGACGAAGAGCATGCTCGAGGGGGGATGATGGAGAAACGTATCGGGGTTTTCGTCTGCCACTGCGGAACGAACATCGCGGGAGTGGTGGACGTGAAACGCGTGGCGGGGGAGTTGGCCGGGTACCCCGGCGTGGCCTACTCCACTGACTACACCTACATGTGTTCCGACCCGGGCCAGAACCTGGTCAAGGACGCCATCAAGAAGCACAAGCTTGACTCGGTCATCGTCGCCGCGTGCTCGCCCACGCTCCACGAGGTGACGTTCCGGAACGCTGGACGGGCGGCGGGCGTGAACCCGTACGAAGTCGAGATCGCGAACATCCTCGAGCAGTGCAGCTGGGTCCACCAGGGCGACAAGGAAGCGGCTACCGTCAAGGCCGTCCGCATCATCAAGACGATGGTCCAGAAGGCGATTCTCGACGAGCCGCTGGAGCCGATAGCGGTTCCGATGACGCACCGCGCGCTTGTTGTGGGAGGGGGCATTGCGGGGATACAGGCGGCGCTCGATATCGCGAACGCGGGCCACGAGGTCGTCCTTGTCGAGAAGGACCCGTCGATCGGCGGCCACATGGCCCAGCTCTCCGAGACGTTCCCGACGCTCGACTGCTCGCAGTGCATCATGACCCCGAAGATGGTCGAGGTCGCCCAGCATCCCAACATCACGCTGCACACCTATTCCGAGGTCGATGACGTGTCGGGCTACGTCGGGAGCTTCAGGGTCAAGATTCGCAAGAAGGCCTCCTACGTCGACCGTGACAAGTGCACCGGCTGCGGCATCTGCGTGGAGAAGTGCCCGGCCAAGACGCCGTCCGAGTTCGACGAGGGCCTCGCAATGAGGAAGGCCATCTACACGCCGTTCCCGCAGGCCGTCCCGAACAAGCCGGTTCTCGATGCTGCGCACTGCACGTACTTCCTGAAGGACGGGAAGTGCGGCATCTGCGCGAAGGTCTGCCCGCTCGACTGCCTCGACTACGAGCAGGAGGACGAGATCATTGAGGAAGAGGTCGGCGCCATCGTCGTCGCGACCGGATACGACCTCTATCCCATCGCCAACATCGGCGAGTACGGCGGCGGCAAGTACCCCGACGTCATCACGAGCCTTCAGTTTGAGCGCATGCTGTCGGCCTCAGGTCCGACCGGGGGAGAGGTGCGGAGACCATCAGACGGCGAGGAGCCCAAGGAGATCGTGTTCCTGACGTGCGTCGGCTCGCGCGACCCCGAGAACCACCTGCCGTATTGCTCGAAGGTCTGCTGCATGTATCTCACGAAGCACGCGATGCTCTACAAGCACAAGGTGCACGACGGACAGGCGTACGTCTTCTATATGGACGTGAGGACCGGCGGCAAGGGCTACGAGGAGTTCTACACCCGCGCTGCGGAAGAGGACGACGTCCTGTACATCCGCGGCAAAGTCTCGAAGGTCTTCGAGGAAGACGGGAAGGTCATGGTGTGGGGCGTCGACACGCTCGTGGGCGAGAAGATCGAGATCGCGGCCGACATGGTCGTGCTCGGGTTGGCGACCGTCCCGAATCCCGCGGCCAAGGCGCTGGCCAACAAGCTCAAGATCCACACGGACGAGTGGGGATTCCTCTCGGAGGCGCATCCGAAGCTCCGGCCTGTCGAGAGCCTGGCGCCCGGCTTCTATCTAGCCGGCGCGGCTCAGGGACCGAAGGACATCCCGGAGTCGGTCTCCCAGGCGTCGGGAGCTGCGAGCAAGGTCTGCTCCCTCTTCGCGGAGAAGGAATATCACAGGGAGCCCGTCGTCGCGTGGATAGATGAGGACTCCTGCGCGGGTTGCAGAATTTGCATCTCGGTCTGTCCATACGACGCGGCCGAGTTCGATGAGGAGGAAGGGGTCGCCCGAATACAGGAGGCGATCTGCGAAGGGTGCGGAGCCTGCATCGCTGCCTGTCCATCGGGCTCGGCTTCCCAGAAAAACCTTACTGACGACCAGATCTATAGGATGGTCTCGGCGGCGCTGGAGGACTGAGATGTTCGAACCGAGGATCGTCTGCTTCTTCTGCAAGTGGTGTACGTACGCCGGCGCGGATCTTGCCGGCACGTCGCGCAAGCAGTATCCGCCCAACGGTGTGGTCGTGCGAGTGAACTGCAGCGGCAGGATCGACCCGCAGCACATCCTTTGGGCGTTTCGCGAGGGGGCCGACGGAGTGCTGATCGGAGGCTGCCACCCGGGCGACTGCCACTACCAGGACGGCAACTACAAGACGATGCGCCGCGTTGCGTTCTTGAAGCGCATGCTCGAGGACATGGGGGTCGACCCCGAGCGGCTGCACCTGGAGTGGATCTCCGCGGCTGAGGGCGAGAAGCTCGTCCACGTGATGAACGACTTCGTCGACGCAGTCAAAGAGATGGGTCCGATGGAGGTCGATCTGGCAGGAGGTGGGAAGCTCACTGCGACGCCTCCTGCGAGTCCGAAGAAGCCCGCGAAGAAGACGAAGAAGGCGGCAAAGAAAGCCAAGCCGAAGCCCAAGAAAAGGGCGGCCAAGAAGACCACGAAGACGACGAAGGCCAAGCCTAAGAAGAAGACCGCGAAGAAGGCGGTGAAGAAGACCGCCAAGGCCAAGCCTAAGAAGACAGTCGCCAAGAAGAAGGTCACGAAGAAGACGAAGACGATCAAGGCCAAGCCTAAGACGAAGGTGGTCAAGAAGACGGCTGCCAAGAAGGCGAAGCCGAAGCCCAAGAAGAAAGCGACGAAGAAGAAGATCACGAAGAAGAAGGTCGCGGCCAGGCCGAAGAGGAAGACCGCTAAGAAGGCGGTGAAGAAGAAGGTCGCCGCGAAGTCCAGGAAGAAGACGGCGACGAAGACCGCCAGGAAGAAGGTCGCGAGGAAGGTCACACGCAAGCCGGCGAGGAAGAGATCGAGGTAGCAGCAGGCGACCTGAGTTCTCGACGCGAACATGATTCCAAGAGGCGAGCGGCAACCAAGGGAGAAGAACACACGATGTCACAGGACATGGCGACCATCTACGTGATGGGGAAGCCGTACGAGGTGCCCAAGGACCTCACCATCATGAAGGCGATGGAGTACGCCGGCTATCGCTTCGTCAGGGGGTGCGGTTGCAGGGGAGCGTTCTGCGGCGCCTGCGGCACGGTCTACAGAACGAGCGACGACTACCGCCTCAAGGTCGGACTCGCCTGCCAGGAAGTTGTGCAGGACGGGATGTACCTCTCAGAGATCCCGTTCTTTCCCGGCAACAAGGCGATCTACGACATCGAGGAGCTGACTCCGACATCCGAATCGGTCCTCAAGCTCTATCCCGAGGTCTTCCGCTGCCTGGCGTGCAACACGTGCACCAAGGCGTGCCCTCAGGACATCGAGGTGATGGAGTACATCCAGGCGGCGCTCCGCGGCGACATCGCGAAGGCGGCAGACCTGTCCTTCGATTGCCTGCTGTGCGGGCTGTGCGCTGCGCGCTGCCCGGCCGAGATAGTCCAGTACAACGTGGCCCTTCTCTGCCGGAGGCTGTGCGCCCGCCACATAGCGCCGAAGTCCGCGCACCTCGAGAAACGCCTCGAGGAAGTCGAGAAGGGCAAGTTCGACAAGGACATCGCCAAGCTCATGGACATGGACGAGCCGGAGCTTGCCGACCTCTACAACAACCGCGACATGGAACCGAGAGACTAGGAGGAGGGACGAGTTGTATACCCCGGAGATGCTCGAGTTGATCAAGCGTGTGGAGGCCACGCGCAAGGAGCGACTGCATCAGGAGTTCCCCCTTCTGTCGGCCGACGCGAAGCAGGAGCTCCTGCACGGGTTCCATCCCGATTTCAAAGACGAGGTGTTTCGAACTCTGACGGTCGGGCCGTCCAAGGGGGAACGCACTCCGAAGGAATACGCGGACGTATTCGAGGCCTACAGCACCATAGACCCCGGTGATTTTGACCTCTCGAAGGTCGACCACGACGTCGATGTTCTGGTGATAGGCGGAGGAGGGGCCGGAGCTTCAGCCGCGCTCGTCGCGCACGAGCAGGGTGCGAACGTCCTCTTGGTGACGAAACTCCGCTTGGGCGACTCGAACACGGTCATGGCCCAGGGCGGGATCCAGGGCGCCGACAAGGAGAACGATTCTCCGGCCATTCACTACCTCGACGTGCTGGGCGGCGGACACTACAAGAACATCCCGGAGCTCGCGAAGGCGCTCGTCATGGACGCCCCGGAGATTCTCACGTGGCTCGAGAAACTCGGTGTGATGTTCGACAAGCAGGCCGACGGGACCATGATCACGATTCACGGCGGCGGGACCTCGCGCAAGAGAATGCACGCTGCCCGTGACTTCACCGGCGGCGAGATCATGAAGACCTTGAAGGACGAGGTTCTGAACCGTGACATTCCGCTCATCGAGTTCGCCTCGGCCTACGAGCTTCTGACCGACGGCGACACCGTGACCGGTGCCGTCCTCTACAACATGGAGACCGAGGAGTACCTGGTCGTCAACGCCAAGACGATCATCCTCGCCACGGGCGGCGGCGGCAGATTACACGTCACGGGCTTTCCGACGTCTAACCACTACGGGGCAACCGCCGACGGGCTCGTGCTCGGCTACCGCGCAGGAGCACCACTCATCTATATGGACACGATTCAGTACCATCCGACGGGAGCGGCGTATCCGGAGCAGATTCTGGGGCTCCTGGCCACGGAGAAGGTGCGGAGCATCGGCGGGCAGATCACGAACATTGAGGGTGACCGCTTCATCTACGAGCTCGAGACTCGAGACGTGGAGGCGGCTGCCATCATCCGGGAGTGCTCGGGCAGGAACAAGGGGGTCGGCACGCCGTCCGGACAACCGGCCGTCTGGCTGGACACCCCGATCATCGAAGAACTGCACGGTGAGGGAACGATCAAGGCTCGCGTTCCCGCGATGTTCCGTCAGTACGAGCGGTTCGGCATCGACATGTCGAAGCATCCCATTCTCATCTACCCGACGCAGCATTACCAGAACGGCGGTCTCAAGATCGACGACTCGTGCGAGACCGACGTGAAGAACCTTTACGCCGCAGGCGAAGTGTCTGGCGGGATCCACGGAACGAACAGGCTGATGGGCAACTCTCTCCTGGATGTCGTCGTCTTCGGCAGGAGAGCCGGAGCGGCGGCCGCTGAGCGAGCGACGTCCATCAAGAAGAGTTCGAAGATCACGCTTTCGCACCTCGAGGCCTTCCACGCGGAACTCGAAGCCGCGGGCGTCCCTAGGGACAGGACGGCGCCGATGCTCCTTCCGGAGTACCGTCGTCCGGAGTTGGCCGGAAGGAAGCTCGCGCTCTCTTCCTAGACCGGAGGACTGCTTGAGGTCTCTCATTCTGGGGATCGGGGACCACGTGGGTGAGATCGAGCACGTCGGGCTCGAGGTCGCCCGCGGGCTCCACGCAATGTTGCGGGACCCCGACGTAGACATCATAGTGTCACCTGGCGCAGGTATTGACCTCTTCGAACTGGCGGCAGGATACGACAAGGTCGTCGTGGTCGATTCGGTTCGGAGTGGAGAGGGAGACGTCGGCGAGCTCCGAAAGCTGGGCTTAGGCGACTTGGAGCTGACCGTGAGGGCAAGCTCCAGTGACGGCCATGAGTACCACGCAGTTCTCGATCGCGGCGACGAGCGCGGGTCGAAAGCCCCCCTCGAGATCTCCATCTACGCCATCGAAATGGGTCGGGGTGCCCGGTTCACGGCCGAGTCCTCGGAAGTTCTTCGCAGCATCGTGCCCAGGCTCGTGGAGCAGATCGCGCGCGAGGAGTTCGGAGCCGGTTCCATGAGCGGCGAGTGGTACTAGTGCGAGGCCCCATGGGCGAGCAGAGCACCCACACGGATTCCGAGTTGGTCGAGAAGGCGAAGACCGGTGACGGCGACGCCTTCGGCGAACTCGTTGTCAGACACGAGAGCAAGATCTACGGGCTCTGCCTCAAGATGCTCGGCAACCCGGAGGACGCGGAAGACTGCCTCCAAGAAGTTTTCATGAAGGCCTTCGAGGCGCTGCCGGGCTTCCGACAGGAGGCTCGGTTCTCGACGTGGCTCTACAGAATCGCATACAACGCTTGCCTGATGCGCATCCGAAAGAAGAAGCTCGAGACCGTTCCGCTCGATCGCCCGGTTCAGATTGGGGAGGACCAGATCGAGCGCGACGTCGCTGACTGGACCACGGACCCGCGCGCTGAACTCATGAACGAGGAGCTCAGTGACGTTCTGACGAGACACATCAACGAGCTTCAGCCGGACAACAGGATCGTCTTCGTTCTTCGCGACATCCACGGGCTGTCGACGGACGACACGGCCAGCGTCCTCGGGCTGTCAGTGCCGGCGGTCAAGTCGCGACTGCACAGGGCGAGGCTTTTCCTGAGAGAGAGACTGACGGGTTACTTCGCACGAGGATCATCCGAAATCCACGCGTGACCGGACCGGGAGACACTCGGCCGGAAGACAAGGGGGAAGGAAGAATGTTCGGTAACTCACGCAGGTTTGTCGCGGCCGTCGCTCTGGTCGCGCTCCTGGCTGGGATGGCCTTCGTCATCGCGTCCTGCGGTTCGAGCGACACCAAGCTCATTCCCAGGTCCGTGCTCGTCGGCAATCCCGAGAAGATGAGAGCGAGGCTCTCGCCCGACGGCGTGCGCCTTGCCTATGTCGCCCCGTATGAGGACGTGTTGAACGTGTGGGTGACGACGATCGGCGAAGACGACGACCGGGTTCTGACCCACGACACCAACCGCGGCATCTTCCGGTACTTCTGGGCGCACGACAACAAGCGCATCATGTATCTGCAGGACAAGGACGGCGACGAGAACTGGAGGCTCTACGACGTAGATCTCGAGACCGGCGAAGAGCGCGATCTCACGCCCTACGACAACGTGCAGGTCAGGATCGTCGACGTGAGCAAGCACCACCCGGACACGATCGTCATCACGATGAATATGCAGGACGAGCGACTCCACGATGTCTACCGGTTGGACCTCGTGTCCGGCGAGCACACGATGGTGGCTCGCAACCCCGGCAACATCGTAGGCTGGGTTACGGACTTCGACCTCAAGGTGCGCGGCGCCCTTGCCGCGACGCCCACGGGCGGCTACGACATGCTCGTCCGGGACACCGAGGACGCCAGCTGGGAGACGATTCTCACCTGGGGGTCCGAGGACAACATGACGAGCTACCCCATCACCTTCACCAGGGACGGCGGTTCTCTTCTGATGGTGGATTCGCGCAACTCCAACGCCGGCCGCCTCGTCAGCTTGGATATCGAGACAAAAGAACTCGAGGTGATCGCCGAGGACGAGACGTACGACGTGAGCGATATCGTGCTGCACCCCGACACCTTCGAGGTCGAGGCGGTGAGCTTCACCAGGGAGCGCTCCGAGTGGACCGTTCTCTCCGACGACATCGCAGCGGACTTCGAGGCGATCAGCGCTCTCGACGAGGGCGATTTCAGCCTCACGAGCACGGACAACGACTACGACACGTGGGTGGTGGCGTTTGTGAAGGACGACGGGCCGGTGTCGTACTGGAGCTACGACCGCGACACCAAGGAGGGGACGTTCCTGTTCGTCCATCGTTCTGCCCTCATGGACTACACGCTTGCGGCGATGGAGCCCATCTCGTTCACGTCGCGCGACGGACTCACGATCCACGGGTACATCACGTTTCCGGTCGGGAAGCCGAGGCGCAATCTGCCCATGGTCCTGAACGTCCACGGCGGCCCGTGGTATCGCGACGCGTGGGGCTACAACCCGGAGGCGCAGTTGCTCGCGAACCGCGGCTACATCTGCCTCCAGGTGAACTTCCGCGGCTCCACCGGCTACGGCAAGGAGTTCGTGAACGCGGGCGACAAGGAGTGGGGCGGCAAGATGCACAACGACCTGCTCGATGCCGTGAACTGGGCCATCGATCAGGGTTACGCCGATCCCGAGAAGATTGCTATCTACGGCCATTCATACGGAGGCTACGCGGCGCTCGTCGGCGCCA
The DNA here is from genome assembly GCA_030610515.1 of Candidatus Eiseniibacteriota bacterium. GTDB lineage: Bacteria > Joyebacterota > Joyebacteria > Joyebacterales > Joyebacteraceae > WJLY01. The sequence goes on from JAUWRQ010000006.1 coordinate 8,373, forward strand.
CGTTCACCCCGGACGTCTTCGCCTGCGCTATCAGCGGCATGGGGCCGAGCAACCTCGTGACGTTCATCAACTCCGTCCCGCCGTACTGGGCCACCATGCTCGAGAGCATGTACAAACGGATCGGTGATCCGAGAACGGAGGAGGAGTTCCTGAAGGAGCGCTCTCCGCTCTTCCGGGTCGACCAGATTCAGATCCCGATGATAGTCGTGCAGGGCGCCAATGACGTGCGCGTCAAGCAGGCTGAATCGGAGCAGATCGTCGCGGCCATGGAGGAGAAGGGCCTCGACGTCGAGTACATCCTCTTCGAGGATGAGGGACACGGATTCGCGAAGCCTGAGAACAGGGTTGAGTTCTACGGCAAGGCCGAGGAATTCCTTGCGAAGCATCTTGGCGGGCGATACGAGCCGGCGACGATCGAGAGCTAGTTCGCATCTAACCGTGTAGAGACGAGTGCCCGGTCGGCCAGGACCGGTCGGCCGGGCACCGACCCATCGCTCCTTGAGGGCGATGGCGGAGGCCGCGATGGACGACATCCGAGAGTGCAAGGCGTTCCTGGAGTACCTGTCCGCGCACTTCGATGGTGAGCTTGACGAGGATCTGGTGGTTCAGTTCGAGCAACACCTCCGGTTCTGTTCGAACGCCAGGTGCATCGTTCGGACTTTCGAACGCACGATAGCTCTCCACCGTCAGAGGCGGCCCGACCGGGTACCAGCCGACATGCACGAGCGTCTCCTCAAGGCGCTCGAGGAGTGTCGCAGGAGCGGCGGGTAGGTCGGCCCGGCGGCTCCGTTCTCGCGCAGCGGCCCGCGAGCAGTCCGGGCTGCGCTACTCGGCTCCCGCGCGGCCGGACTCCCCGGCACCGATCGCCCCCGTGCACCCATCCTCCTGCACTTGCTCCTGCCTCAGGACGCACCATCCGCCACCTGCTCCCGCCGCAAGACCTACCATCCACAATCTGCTCCCGCCGCAGGACCCACGATCTCCGAGCGCATCTCCCGGAATCCTGACGCTGTTCTCCGCATCACAATAGGCGGTCCAAAGAGGACGGCGTATTGACCGTGGGAATTCCGAAGACGGAAGTTGCGAAGGGCAAGAAGACAGACATCAAGAGCTGCTAGTGCCTTGATCTTCGCTTTGACCGGTACTGTGTCGCGAGGGGTCGCTTCACTGGGCGTGCCGGTCAGACTGGGGGTGGCCTCGTGCCGCCCCCGGTCCTTTTGTTGGGTCAGCTCCGGCGCTCGAGGCCCCTTGTCAGAGACGTTCGCCTGTGCTAACCATTGGCTCTGACCTCGTCGTGAAACCGGGGCGTGAGTGCCCCCGCTCCAGTAAGAGAGGGACGAATGCCAGCAGCGATGAGAGACGGTGGCCGGCTCGTGGTACTCGGCGGCAACGCCGCCGGACTCTCCGCCGCCAGCCGCGCGAGGCGTCTCCGATCGGACGTCGAGGTTGTTGTGCTCGAGTGCGGCCACGACGTCTCGTACGCCGCGTGCGCGCTTCCCTACTACATCGCCGGTGTGATCGGGCCGCGAGAGAACCTCATCGTGTACGACGCCGACTTCTTCCGGAGGGAGAGGCGGATCGACCTCAGGCTCGGCACCGAGGCCATCGATCTCAAGCCCCGCGCCAGGACGGTCACCTGTCGCTCCGAGGACGGGTCGACCGAGGAACTCCAGTACGACGCGCTCGTGCTCGCGACGGGATCCCTTCCTGTCGTGCCGCCGATCCCGGGCTCGAACATGCCGGGCGTGTTCCCGCTCAGGACGCTCACGGACGGCGACGCCGTCAAGTCGTTCATAGACGGGGGCCGCGCGCGAACGGCCGTCATCCTGGGAGCGGGCTACATAGGCCTCGAGATGGCCGAAGCGCTCCTTGCCCGGGACATCCAGGTTACCGTTATCGAACGACTGCCCGGTGTGCTTTCGACCTACGACCCGGACATGAGCAAGATTGTGGAACGAGAGCTGCACTCCAAGGGAGTTCGCGTCCTGGTTGGGACGGACGTTGGGGGATTCGAGCCCGGCGACGACTCGCCGTCCGTCGCGTACGTCACGGCCGGCGGGCAGCGCGTGCCGACCGACATGGTCATTCTCGCCGCGGGCGTTCGGCCGCGGTCCGAACTCGCCAAGGCAGCCGGCCTGGATCTCGGCGCGGCCGAGGCGATCAAGGTCGACGTGAGGCAGGTGACGAGCGAACCGTCGATCCTTGCGGCCGGTGATTGCTGCGACGCGACGCACATCGTGACCGGGAAGAGGACGTGGATCCCGCTCGGGACGACGGCGAACAAGCAGGGCAGGATCGCCGGCGAGAACGCCGTCGGCGGGATGCTGCGGTTCCAGGGAGTCGCGGGCACGAACGTCACGAAGATCATGGACCTCGAGGTCGCACAGACGGGCCTGACCGAGACGCGCGCTCTCGAGGAGGGTCTGAGCGCCGACTCCGTGACCATAACGGCGTCGTCCCGGGCGCACTCGTACCCGGGCGCCCGTCCGCTCAGAGTCAAGATCGTGTTCGAGAGAAGTACGGGAAGGCTGCTCGGGGCGCAGATGATCGGAGAGGACGGCGTGTCCAAGCGCATCGACACGGTCGCGGCCGGTCTCTGCACGGGCATGTCGGTCA
>JAUWRQ010000081.1 GCA_030610515.1 Candidatus Eiseniibacteriota bacterium
CACGGAGGCCGGGCGCTGACGCGAGTAAGAAGAAGTAGATACGGAGGGCGGGAGCAAACGTGTTCGAACTGGTGGTCTTCGATTCAGCGATGAGGATGGCGACCCCGCTCATCCTGGCGGCCCTGGGAGGGCTCTTTTCCGAGCGCTCCGGGATCGTGAACATCGCGCTCGAGGGTATCATGCTGACCGGCGCGTTCGCGAGCATCCTCGTGACGTACTACACGGGAGACCCGTGGGTCGGTGCGCTGGCGGGTATGTCCGCCGGCGTGCTCGTGTCGAGCATCCACGCGGTCGTGTCGATCACGTTCAGGGCGAATCAGATCGTCAGCGGCGTCGCGATCAACTTGCTGGCGATGGGCGCGACGCAGTTCCTGACGTGGGTTGTCTGGGGAAGCTCCGCGAACTCCCCTCCGGTACAGGGCATGGCTCACTGGTCGCTGCCGGAAGCCTGGGGTCCCGCCGCGCGGGCCGTGAACGCCGTCATCGGCCACTACCCACCACTCGTGTACGTCACGATCGCGGGCGTCGCGATAGCGCACGTCGTTCTCTGGCGGACGCCGTTCGGGCTGCGCCTCCGCGCCGTCGGGGAGCATCCGGAAGCGGCCGACACCCTGGGCGTGCGCGTGCACAGGATGCGTTTCGCCGGCGTCCTCATATCCGGAGCCCTCGCGGGTCTCGGCGGAGCCTTCCTCGCGCTCAACACGCACCAGTTCGTGAAGAACATGTCGGCGGGCCGCGGCTTCATCGCCCTGGCAGCGATGATCTTCGCGAAGTGGAACCCCGTGGGCGCGCTCGGGGCCTGTCTCCTCTTTGGTTACGCCGAGGCCGTTCAGATGGGTCTCCAAGGCGGCGGTATTCCCACGCAGTTCGTGCAGATGATACCGTACGTCCTCACGATGGTGGCCCTCGTGGGCGTGATAGGACGCGCCCGTCCCCCGGCGGCCTTGGGCAAGCCATACTGAGTTCCGCAGGCTTACCGGGGCACGTTGCACCGAGCCCCAGAGGTTCCCAAGAGCGCGTCCCGCGCCCGCCGCGTCCGATCGAGAATCCTGCCCGCGCCCGCCGCCTCCAATCGGAAGTCCTGCCGGTGTGCGCCGCGCCCGCCTACGGAACCTCCCTGCTTCATTGACTTTGCGGAGCCCTGCGCATAGAATCTCTGTACCTACGCGGGCCCGCGGGTTGCCGCCGCGGGTCTTCGCGTCACCACGCGCATCTCAGACAGGAGTGTTCTCATGGGACGAGCCAAGCTCTGGCCCCTGGTTCTCGTTTCGGTCCTGCCGCTTCTGGTCCTCTTCGGGTGCAGTGAGAGCGAAGTCAATCCGTTCGACCCGTCGCAGGATGCGGAACCCCCGATTGCCACGAGTTTCACGTACTCCGGGGGAGAGGCCCAGTGGTCGACGAACGAAGACGCCCTGTGCGTCCTCGAGTACGGTCCCGTAGGGGGCGAGTACGACCACTACGTGTACGAGTCGACGAAGTACCACTCGACGTTCCACCGTGTGAGGCTCCTGGCTGCGGCCGACGGGGAGGAATATCAGATTCGGATCAGGAGCCTCGACCGCGCGGGCAACGAGGCCTACGAGGACGACGGTACGCCCTCGACCATCACTGCACGCGCCGTGCGCGACGAGACGATGACGCTCTCGATGATCGACGTCGGCTGGGGACTCTCAATGGTCCTGACGACGCCCGACGGTTCTCACGCGCTCATAGACGCGGGACACGATGACCACCTGTCCGACGTCCTCAGGTTTCTGCAGGATTGCGGCATAGGCTGGTTCGATGCAGCGATTGCGACGCACTACCACGGCGACCACGTCGGGGGGTACGCCGAGGACGACGGCGTGCTCGACGTCTACGGCATCGGCGCTTTCATCGCGCCCGACGCCACAACGGCCTACATACCGATCTGGGGTTCGATCGCCGAGAAGATCGGCGACCTGGGCCTCGACGTCACCTACGTGAACCAGGGCGACGATTCCGACAACACTCCGGAGCTCGACTGGGACGACACCCCGGGATTCCACGTGGAGGTGCTCGGAGCGGCCTACGGAGGCCTGATAGGAGGCCCGGAGGACACCGGAGACGAAGGCATGAAGGGCAACAACGACTCCATCGTGATGCGCTTCACCTACGGCGGGGTCTCGTTCGTCACGACGGGCGACGCGGAGCACTTCACGGAGTACAGGATCGTCGACGCATACGGGCGCGAGGGTTGCCGGTCGGACCTCCTTCAGATCGGCCACCACGGGAGCGATGACGCGTCCTCTGAGCTCTGGCTCGACAACATCTCCCCGAGGATCGCTCTCATCTCCAACGCCATGGTAGAGGTAGCTCTTGAGAAGGAAGAGGTGCTTCAGGGTATTCGCGCGGTCGACGCCGACTACTTCGTGACCGATCGCGTCTTCCCCAACACACCGCGGAACGTCGACCCCTCGTACGGTCACCTGATTGCAGTGACCGACGGCGGGACGATCGAGATCATCCTCGAGAGGCACGAGTGGTAGGCGCGGGGATTCAAACCCCGTACCGGTGTCGGGCTGGACTGACGCGCGGCCGGAATCGCGCCGGCGCACTGGAGCAGGACCCACGCTGTGACCTGGCTCGGGAATCTCAAGCGGAAGAAGATCATGGACCCCCTGACGGCGGTCCTCTATCTCGTGCCCGCCGGCGTGATAGTCGTCGTCTTCAGGATGATCCCGATCGGCTCGGCCTTCATCCTCTCGTTCTTCGACGTGAAAATGGGGAGGATAAGGGGCTTCGTCGGCCTGGCGCAGTACGCGAGGCTCTTCCAGGATCCGACCTTCTGGAGTTCTCTCGGAACGACCGCGTACTACGTTGTGGGGGTCGTTCCGCTCTCGCTCTTCTTGTCTCTCCTGGCGGCGGTCCTCCTGAACCAGAAGATCAGGGGTCTGGGCTTCTATCGCACGGTCTACTTCCTTCCCGTGGTGACCTCGCTCGTCGCGGTCTCGATGGTGTGGAAGTGGATCTTCCATCCGAGACTCGGTCTCCTGAACTACTTCCTCGGGTTCTTAGGAGGTGGATCTCTGCAGTGGCTGGAGGAGCCGCGCGGGATATTCGAGATGGCGGCCGGGGCCATGGGGTGGTCGTGGTGGCCCGCCGGCCTCGCCGGCCCGAGCCTCGCACTCATCGCCGTCATCGTCGTCGCTATCTGGAGAGGCATCGGCTACAACATTGTCATCTTCCTAGCGGGGCTCCAGAACATCCCGGACCAGTACTACGAGGCGGCGCGCATCGACGGGGCGAACCCGAGGCAGGTCTTCTGGCGCGTCACGTGGCCGCTCCTCTCGCCGACGACGTTCTACGTGCTCCTCTCCACGACCATCGTTTCGTTCCAGGTGTTCACGCAGATCTACCTCATGACGGGTCCGCCGGTGGGCGGACCGATGGGCACGACGAAGGTCATCGTCTACTACCTGTTCGAGAAGGGCTTCGACGCAGGCGGGAACATGGGCTACGCAAGCGCCGTTGCTCTCGTGCTCTTCCTGATCATCCTGTCTCTCACGCTTTTCCAGCGACGCGTCGTCGAGAGGCGCGTCTACTACTAGAACGTCCGCAAGCGCGGGTAGCGCGCCGGCCGGAGGAAACAAGAGCTTGGAGTCGACGGCAACGCTCAAGGACAGAGATCTCAACGCGGGCTTCCGCCTGAGGCGCGGCGCGGGCAGGTTCGGCGTCTACGCCGGACTCTGGGTCGGCATCATCGTCATGATCGTTCCGTTCTTCTGGATGATGTCGACATCGCTCAAGTCGCCGATCGAGATCCTGGAGTTCCCGCCGACGTGGATTCCGACTGGGCACTACGTGAGTGCCGGGGAAGGGACGTGGGACGAGGTCTACGTGGTCTCGCGGGACGAGAGGGCGGGGTCCGTGACGGTGCGGCGCGTGGAGAGCGGAGCGGAGTCCGTGGTCGCCGAGGACCAGGTGAAGGACAGGATCCGTCTCAGGTTCGGGAACTACATCGAGGCGTGGAACCAGGCGCCGTTCGCGCGCTACTACTTCAACACAATCTTCGTGACTCTCTTCGTGGTGGCCGGCGTGCTCGTGACGTCTTCGCTCGCCGCGTACGCGTTCGCCAGGATGAAGTTCCGGGGGAGGGACAATCTGTTCGTTGTCTTCCTCTCGATGATGATGGTGCCGCAGCCCGTCTACATCGTTCCGTCGTACATCATCCTCGTCAAGCTCGGCTGGGTGAACACCTACCAGGCTCTCATCATCCCGTGGATCGCGCACATCTTCAGCATCTTCCTCCTGCGCCAGCACTTCAAGACGATCCCGAACGACCTGTACGACGCGGCCATCATCGACGGCTGCAGCCGGTTCGCCTTTCTGTGGAGGATCATGCTACCGCTCTCGAAGGCCGTGCTCGTGGCCGTCGTCATCTTCACGATCGTGGGCACCTGGAACTCGTTCCTGTGGCCACTGGTCATGACCAACACGCCGGACGTGCGGCCGCTTCAGGTCGGACTCGCGAGATTCTCTCAGGAGCAAGGCACGAATCACGAACTCATGATGGCAGCGGCCGCGTTCTCCATCGCGCCATTGATCGTCGCGTACTTCTTCGCACAGAAGCAGATCATCCAGAGCTTGGCGACGTCGGGTATGAAGAGCTAGCCATGGAGGAGTCCGAATGAGACGCTTTCCCGCTATCGCCACCGTCGTCGCGACGGTAGCCGTGCTGGTGACCGGCTGCGGAGGAGACGATGGCGCCACGACCGACGGAGTTACGAGCGTGCAGTTCTGGCACGCCATGGGCGGCCCCTTGGGAGACCGTCTCGACGAGCTGGTCGACGAGTTCAACGAGACTCACCAGGACATCGTGATCGAGTCGGTGAGCATGGGGCGGTACCAGGCGCTGTCGCAGAAGATCATGGCCGCAGTCGCCGCGGGCGAGCCCCCGGCGCTCGCGCAGGCGTACGAAGCGTGGACCGGCGAGCTCATCGAGAACGGGAGCGCGGAGCCGCTGGACGAGTACATGGCGGGACCCGGCGGGTTCTCACCTGAGGAGATCGCCGACTTCGTTCCGGGCATGATCGAGAACAACACGTGGGACGGGACGGTCTATTCGTTCCCCTTCAACAAGAGCGTTCGGGCGCTCTACTTGAACAAGGATCTCCTCGCGGAGGAGGGGCTCGACGCCGCGCCCGTCGATTGGGACGAGTATATGTCGTACGCGGCGCTCCTCACGAAGGACCGCGACGGTGACGGTCGGAAGGACCAATGGGGGACGGCAGGGCAGATCAGCGCGTGGATGTTCGAGAACCTCCTGATCCAGAACGGCGGGAAGATCCTCTCGGACGATGGGACAACGGCGGCCTTCGCCAGCTCGGAGGGCGTGGAGGCGGCCGAGTTCATGGTTCGCCTGCTCACCGAGTACGGGAAGGTGACATCCGGGTACGAGTACCAGAACGACTTCCAGGCGGGCAAGGTGGGAATGATCGAGGGCTCAACCGTGTCGCTCTCGTTCATGGAGGGCAAGTACACCTTCGACATGGCCGTGGCGCCGCTCCCGAGAAACAAGGAGCGGGGGTGCTTCGTCGCCGGCACGAACGTTGTCATCTTCGCCGATGCGACGCCCGCGCAGAAGCGCGCGGCCTGGGAGTTCATCAAGTGGTTCGTGAGCCCCGACGTCACCGCTCGCTGGGCCGCCAAGACCGGCTACGCGCCCGTCCGGCTGAGTGCCATGGAGTCCGAAGCGATGACGCGGAGGTTCGAGGAAATAGAAGGACTCGATGAGGTGTATCGGCAGCTCGAGTTCGCTTCGTACGAGCCCCGCTCCGCGGCCTGGTACGCGGGCCGAAAGCACCTCGAGGAAACCGGCGTGGAAAGTGCCCTCAGGCTGCATCGCAGCCCGGCCGAGGCGCTGACAAAGGCGGCAGAGGCCGTCAACGCCGAGCTTCGCAGCTCGGGGTACTAGCTGACGACACAATGAGCCGTTCAAGGGGGACGCGATGACACGACACTTGAGGCACCCCGCCACACTCGCCATCGTCCTGGCCATCGTGCTAACGGCCGTGGCGGCGGAGGCGACGACGATC
>JAUWRQ010000233.1 GCA_030610515.1 Candidatus Eiseniibacteriota bacterium
GCCTCCGTCAGGACGGGTCACGACCCCTCGCTTGCGAAGCCGCCCCTCACCGCACATAATGGGTTCCTGCACTGGATCTCCGCCGTTCACCGGCGGAGATCTTGACCTCTGGAAGTTATGGTGATATAATAAGGTACGCAATCCGATTGGGGGGAGGCCATGATTGACTGGGGACGGACGGCGCTGGCCGTCGTCTTCGCGGCGGGTCTCGTCCTGGTGGCGGGTTCTGTCTCGTACGCCAAGGACGCGGTCGCACCCGATTTCACCCTTCCGAACCTCACGGGAGAGGACGTGACTCTCTCGAAGCTTCTCGAGGAAGGGCCGGTGATCGTCGACTTCTGGGCGACCTGGTGCAAGCCGTGCATCAAGGCGTTCCCGGATCTGCAACAGGTCTTTGACAACTACAAAGACTGCGGCCTCAAGGTCCTCGCAGTTTCGGTCGACGGACCGAGGTCGAGTTCGCGCGTTGCGTCGCTCATCAAGTCCAAGGGGAACACCTTCGAGGTGCTCCTCGACCCATCGCAGAAGGTCGCGAAGAAGCTGCACGTGACGTCCGTTCCTCGAACGGTTCTGATCGATACGAACGGGAAGATCGTCTACGCGGTAACGGGCTACAGGCCGACGAACCACGAGAAACTCGAGACGGCCGTGAGCGCTCTTTTCCCGAAGGGCTGCGAGAAGGAGCCCGAGGGAGAGGAGGAGGCCGTTGAGTAGAGGGAGATTCCCCCGGGCTCTCGGTGCGGTCGTCCTGCTCATGGCGATCGCGGCCGCGCTGGCTTCCGGCGACACCGAGGTCTCCGCTTCCGGCGTTCTCCATGCCGACTACCTCTACAACACCGACGCCGAGGCGTCGGTGATGGACGCGAGGCTCGACCTCGATCTCACGGTGGGTGCCCTGACGCTCGGGACGGTCTACCGCGCGTACCAACTCTCCGACCCGCTGCTCTACAACCCCGCCGACATCGACGTGCCGCTGGCTGAGATCAGGCAGCGCTACGCGGCATACGAGTCCGGCGCCTTCCGGGCGCGCGCGGGTCACTTTCTGTCGACGTTCGGACACGGCCTCACGCTGAGATCGTACGAGGACGTGGACCTCGAGCACGACACGCTCCTGGACGGCGTCAAGGGTGAGTACCGTGCCGGCTCCGTCGGGCTGATGGCTCTCGCGGGCGCGACTGAGGAGATGCTCTTCGGAGTGCGTTCCCGCGAACATCGCGTCCGGGCGGCACGCATCAGCGTTCCCGTGGGCGACTGGGCGGAGTTGGCCGGGAGCGCCGTGGAGCGCGCGTCGACCGAGCTCGACGAGGAGATCGAGATACCCGATGATCGGGCGCGCTTCGAGGACACGGTCCGGGGCGCGGAGCTCTCGCTCTGGCTGGGGCCTCTGACGCTCGCGGGCGAGTACGCGGGCAGAAACGGCGAGAACCCCGTGACCGGCGACGGTTCGATCAGGGGCCACGCGACCTACGCGGCAGGGACGCTCGAGCTCGGGTGGCTTACGCTCTTCGGTGAGTTCAAGGACTACGAGGACTTCGAGCACTACCTCGTGAGCCCGCCGACGTGTGTACGTGAACACGTCTACACGCTCATGAACAGGGCGACGTACGAGATCAAGCTCGCGGACGAGCGCGGCTTTCTCGTGGAGGGTAGCGCCCCCGTGGGCGACGCGCTCTACGTGACCGGAGGCGCTTCCGAGGCGCGGAACCACGACGGTGAGCTTTCGCACTGGGAGATCTTTTCGCAGGCCGAGCACAGCTTCTGGGACGCAATGACCGGCGGTCTCGGGTGGTCGTGGTCGCGCGAGTACGAGCGCGGCGCCTTCACCGAGCACATGACGGGCGCCGCGGATTTCTACTTCACGGCCGTCGACGGGCGGGTCATGGAGGTGTCTCTCGAGGGCCAGCGCACCGATGATCCTTCCGGCCGAGCGTGGAACGACTACCTCGGGGCCGTGACGTTCTACCCCGGGGCGAACGTGACGTTCACGACCGTCGTCGAGACGACGGGCGACGAGACACAGGAGCGCGACGTCTGGGCGATGGTCGAGGTGAGGGCGCTCCTTCCTGAGGACGTCGAAGCATCGTTCTCGATGGGAACGGAGCGCGGCGGGAAGAAGTGCTCGGGCGGCGTCTGCTACACCGAGCCGGAGTTCGAGGGTGTTCGACTTCGCGTGGCGAAGTACTTCTAGGAGGAGACGACACGTGATCTCCAAGCGGGCACTTATCGCGTGGACTCCGCGCGTCGCCGCCTTCGCGGCTCTGCTTTCGATTGCAGGCTCGGGCGGATGCGACTGGTTCAACGCGCCGCTCGAAGCCAACCTGGCGCCGTCGACGACGATGGTGACGACGTGTCCCTTGGACGCCACCGCGGGAGACGACGTCACTGTGGAGTGGACCGGGAGCGACATCGACGGCTCCGTCGTCGAGTACCGTTGGTCGTTCGAAGAGCGTTCGACCGGCACCACGGAGGAGACTTCGCTCACACTCGAGGACGTGGTCGAGGGCGCGCACAGATTCGAGGTTGCCGCAGTAGACGACGACGGAGACGTCGACCCGACGCCGGCCGTGTGCGAGCTCACGGTCTCCGACCCGGGGGGACTGGTGGAGCGCGTTGTCCTCGCGGAGTTCATGACCATGGAGCCGTGTGTGGCGTGTCCGGACGCGGAGGAGGCGCTCGACATCGTTCTCGATGAGTACGGCGCCGACGAGCTCTGCATCGTTTCGTACCACTACCTCCAGGCTCCCGCGGACCCCGTGGCGACGCCGGAGACGGTGGCGAGGATCGAGTGGTACACCGATACGACCGATCTCAGTCCGTACGCGCTGCCCATCGTCATCTTCGACGGCGAGCACGAGCGGGCCGTCGTGGGCGCCCCGTCGGTCGCCGCGGCGGCCGACAACTACAGGGTCGAGATCGACCACAGGAAGAGCATCGGCTCGCCCTTGACGATCGGTCTTTCGGGTAGCATCGCCGGAGGCGGGGGGGACGTGACGGTCCGTGTCCACGTGCGCGACCCGCTCATCGCGGGCGACTACGTGCTTCGCACGGTGGTCATCGAGAACGACCTCGACATGCCGCCACCGTACCACGACTACGGTTTCGTCGCGCGCGACCTCCTCGTGGACGAGGCGCTCACGATTGCCGTGGTGGGGGATTCGGCGATCGTCCAGAGGAACTTCACGGTCGACCCGGGCTGGGTGGTCGCGAACATGGATGTGATAGCCTTCGTCCAGAACGACGTGACGAAGGAGGTGCTACAGGCAGGTAGGCTGAACGTGAGATAGACCAAGCGCGAGACAGCGCGAATCGGACCGGGCAGGAGTCGGACCGAACGCGAGATGAACTGTACATGATGCAGATCGGTACGCTGGGAATGGAAACGAGAACCGGAAGCTGAACGAAGACATGGCAGGAGTGCTGCCGCCCCACGCACTCGGTGGCAGGAGC